>JALNYO010000019.1 GCA_023229765.1 Syntrophales bacterium
TGCGCTCATGGCCGCCTTTCCGTTGTATTCCTTCTGGAAAATTGGTCTGGATGTTAAATTAAACATTGCCGCGACAATCTTCTGGATGGCGGCGGTGCTGCCGACCCTTTATCCCCGTTCCAGGAAAATAGCCGACAAGCTGGCGGCGCTGCTGGTGATCATTCCCTATGTCTATCATGTTGTTTATTTTCATGACATCATTGAGCGGGCCATGATTCCCGAAGCATGGGATCTGGTGCTGAGCTTCGGACTTACGCTGCTGCTGCTCGGCCAGGTGTACCGCTACATCGGGGCTATCCTGCCGTGCCTGGTACTCACCTTTCTTCTCTACAACCTTCACGGGGATCTGATGGGGGGCATCTTTTCCCACGCCGTTTTCGGCTTCGACCTGCTGCTCGCCAAGCTCTACAGCGAGACGGAGGCCGGACTTTTCGGGATGATTACCGGCGTATCGGCGAAATATCTCGTTTATTTCACGATCATGGGCGGAATTATCGGGGTTTTGAACCTGGGAAAAATAATCGGCAATATCGCCTCGCTCGCCTCCCGCGGCCGGGCGGACGGCCCCGGAATCGTCACGGCGATCGCCTCGGTTTTCATGGGCATGTTCAGCGGCTCGGGCGCCGCCGACACCCAGTTCGTTTCGACGATCAGCAAACCGATGTACGAAAAAAGCGGATATGACAAGTACACGGCCGCCGGAATCGCCGCCACTTCCGGCACAATCGCGATGATCACCCCGCCGGTGCTGGGATCGCTCGCCTTTGTCATGGTGGAGATCCTCTCCATTCCCTACCTGTGGGTATGCATCATGGCGATCGGCCCCATGTTGCTCTATCTGATCGCGATTCTCGCCTACAACTATTTTTACGTCAAGAAGATGGGACTCAAACCGATCGTCCATGACGAAAACTACGGCTGGGGATATTTCCGGCGTTATTCGTATATCTTTCTGCCCCTTTTAATCATCGTGGGCTTTATCTACTGGGGATATTCAATCAGTCTCGCCGTCGTTCTGGCGATTTTTCTCTTCGTAGTTCTGGTTTATATGGACCGGACGATTCGTCCCAAAAGCCCGAAGGTGCTGTTAGACGGACTGGCAAAAGGATTTTCTTCATTGATTCCGATTGGTTCGGCGGTTGTCTGCGCAAACCTGATTTTGACCTTGATGGTAATGACCGGCCTCTCCAACAAATTTGCCCAGCTCCTGTCGATGATTTCCGGAACAAGCATCCTTGTCGCCTCGATTTTTACGGCCGTCTTCACGCTGATTCTCGGAATGGGAATCCCGCCTACGGCCTCTTATGTGGTGGCATCGTCCCTGACAGCGCCGGCCATTCTGAGTATAGCAATGGCAAATGGCATTCCGCAGCAGGCCGCGCTGCTTTCTGCGCATATGTTTCTTATGTACTACGCCATCCTCGCCGACGTTACGCCGCCTGTGGCGCTTTCCGCATATGCTTCGGCCTCGGTTTTCCTGACCGATCCACTTAAAACCGGTATTTACGCCGCAAAGGTCGCGCTTCCCAAATACCTGCTGGGTTTTTCCTTCATCCTGACCTATCAGGGCACATCCCTGTTGATTATCCCCATGTGGACCACCACCAGCGCAACAATGGCGATATCGGGCTTTCTCATCCGTCTGGCAGAAGTGTCAGTCGGGGCAATCGCGATGGCCGCCGCAACGGCCGGATACGCCCGCCGTCCGCTACGCAAATGGGAATCCTGGGTCCTGGGAATATTTTCGGTGGGGCTGTTCATCCCCAATTACTGGTTCGATCTGGCGGCCCTGCCGGTCTTGATCTGGTTTTTTCTCATCAGTAAAACCAAAGCGCCGCTTAATTCCGATATATCCGGCGGCGAGGCGTAAGAAATGGCGTTTTTTAGAAAGCAAATCATTAACTATGGAGGTATGAAAATGAAGAAGATCATCGGTATTATGTTGGCTGTTTTTCTGTTATCGGCGGGAACCGCGTTCGCCGAGGAAAAGCCCAAAATCATCATCACCACAGGCGGCATGGGCGGGGTTTATTTCTACTACGGGACAACCGTTGCCGAAATCCTGACTAAACACGCCGGGGTTGACGCGACCGCCATTCAGACAGCCGCCTCGGTTGATAACCTCCTTCTTATTCAGCGCCGCACCGACCCTTCCAAAAACACCTACTACATGGGCCTGATTCTTCCCGATTCCGCATATCTTGCCTATACCGGCAAGCATAAGCGTTTCGCGGATCAACCGGCAAAAGAAACCCGCATCCTGTGGACAATGTATCCCAATTATCTTCATCTGATCACTGCCTCTGGGTCAGGGATAAAAACCGTTGCCGATCTAAAAGGGAAACGGGTCTCCACCGCGGCACCCGGATCCGGCACCGAAGTTGAGGCATTTCTGGTACTGGAAACAGCCGGGATAAAAGCTTCAGACTTCGCCAAACAAGAGCGTCTGGGGGCCGCAGAGTCGGCGGAAGCGCTTTCCCAGGGGACGATTGACGCCTATTTCTGGTCCGGCGGCCTGCCGACGGGTTCGGTTGTCGAACTGTCCACAACCCTGGCGCGCAAGGGTAAAAAGATCGAATTCGTTGACATGGATCCCAAGAGCGAACTGGTCAAAGAGCTGCTCAAGCGGTTTGCCGGGGTAATGGAATCGGGCGCCATTCCCAAGAAGGTTTACAATACGGACAAAGACGTCAATACGCTGGTTTTCTGGAATCTGTTCATGGGGCCGGAAAGCCTGCCGGAAAAATACTCCTACGCGATCACGAAGGCGCTGTTTGAAAATGTCGGCCAGTTGCAAACTGCGGTCAAGGCAGCGAAGGACACAAATCTCGGCAATGCGACAAAGTCGTATGGCGGAGTCATCCCCTATGATCCGGGCGCATTGAAATATTACAAGGAAAAGGGCGCTATAAAATAACGCCTCGCTGATTTCTTGCCGGAAGCGGCGTCTGGACATTTCTCCCGGACTGCCGCTTTCGGCATGTTTTTCCCTGCGCCTCTTCAGCAACGACTCAGCGCTTTAAAAGGGCGCGGGTTGCTTAATTGCTTAAGCATAAACATGCGTTAAAAGATTGTTACCGGCGGTTTTATGCGCAGAATTGGTTGGGCGAAGATTGCAGGGGCGCTGCTGCTTTTCGTCCTGATTTTTTTGAGCGCATTTATCCGCCCCGTCAAGGTCACAACCGAACGGGGCAGCTCCACACTCCTGCTCTGGGCCTGGCAAAATGGGCGGATAGACTTCATCAACTCCGTAACCGGCCACCCGGTTGCAATGCGCTTCGCGCTGCCCTGGCGTTTCTCCGGATTCTCCGCCCAGACCGACGCCGGAACCGAGGAATACTACACAATGGGACTCTATCGCTGGAACGATCAGTTGGCAAAGGAGAGCACCCGCAATATCAACTACTGCTCCGAAGTCGGGGTTGCTATCACCTTCGGCAAACAAATCATCCGCACCAAGGGCGGCTGCATCCGCGCCACCCTCCTCTGGCCTCCCTCGTAATGAAGGCCTATCCTTCTTTTTGACTTCCACCCATTTTCCCATCATTGGCGGCGACAGGATTTGAGGGGTTGATGGAAGCGAGTTCTGAATTCATCCGCTTGGTTAATTGGTGGAAGGCGACCCGCATTGGTTCGGATATCGATGCGCTGCGCGGAATCTTCAGCGACATTGGATTGATCGGCCGGTCGTCGATCCTCATTTCGTAATGCAGGTGGGGACCTGTGGCAAGCCCGGTCGCGCCGACATATCCGATAACCTTGCCTTGGCTTACCTGCGCACCGCTCTTTACGCCCTTGCCGATCTTCGATAAATGCCCGTAATAGGTGTCGTAGCCGTTTCGATGTCTGATGATTACCAGTTTTCCGTATTGTCCCTTGCACCCGGCAAAGAAGACCTTTCCGTCACCGGCAGCGGAAACGGGTGTTCCCTTTGCCGCCGCATAATCGATGCCTTGATGGGGACGACGGATTTTCAAAATCGGATGATACCGTCCCCCGGAAAAACCTGAGCTGATGCGCCTGAAACTAAGCGGCGACTTCAAGAAGCTCTTTTGGAGGGATTTTCCGTCTTCGTCATAATAATGTATTTTACCATTCTGTTCAAAGGCATAAGCCCGATAGACGGTGCCGGTGCTTGTGAACTCGGAAGCAAGAATCGCCCCAAATTTTTTGAATTGGCCATCACGGTAGAGTCCTTCAACAACGATTTTGAATGAATCGTTCTTTCTTAGATCGGTCGTAAAATCGATGTCCCAAGCAAAGATGTCGGAGAGTTGAAGGGCCAAAAGAAGATTTTCATCCCCCTCGCCCAGGGAAGCGATCAGATTGTCCTTAATCGTTCCCCCGAGATGAAGGATTCTCTTTTCATAAAGGACGGGGACTTTTTCGGCGCGGTATCCCTCGTTCGTGCGGTTGATGTTCAGAAATGAGTCGTCATCGATCCCGTAAGCGAAGGAATGAATCTGCGAACCCTCGCCGAGGACAATCTTGTAGGGGCGGCCCGGATATAGTTCCCGCAATCGGTGGATGTTCGCAGAGGCCTCGCGTATTTTGTACAACTCACTGATATCGAGTTTGTATGTTTTGAAGATGTCAAAGAGCGTTTCGCCCTTTTTGATCTTGCCGCTGATTTCGCGGAACTCCTGATTTTGGGGTTGCGGCGCCTCCTCGGTGTTGGTGAAGAAACTCATAGAGCCGACAAGGGCAATAAGAGCAGCAACCACGATCGCGGTCTTTAAAGAAGCCATTTTCATCAAATTGTTCCCTTTTGATTCAAGCCTGAAGCTATGTTACATTTCAATCATTGGCGTGGCATCTATCACAGGCGCCCTTTTCTTGTCAATAAAACTTGATCGAGAACCGAAGGCATGCAGAACAAGCAGGACATAATATCCAACATTATTGATAACATAAGAGCAGAAGTCATGCCCCAGGTCGGCGACGTTATTCAGACGGCCAACCGCAACCCGGTCAAGAATGTGGATGATTTTGTGAAGACCATTGAGAAAGCCAAAGGCGGCGGACTTCAGGAATGATTCTCCCCGAGTGCGTGGCGGCAGCATGAAATCCTTACCTTCATGCTTTTAAAAGCGTCCAGATGCCGATGACGATGAAACCAGTTCCAGCAAGATAACTCAGATATTTTTCGTTGACATACTGATTTATAAAACCACCGGCCAGCACCCCGATTCCGGAGGCAACGACAAGGGCCAGCGAAGCCCCAATGAAAACTGTCAACTTACTTACATCCTTGTCCGCGGCAAAAAGCAGTGTTGCCAATTGAGTTTTGTCGCCAAGTTCGGCGATGAAAACGGAAGAAAACACGGTGAGCAGTACCTTGATGTCCATAAATCCTCTCGTTTCTATTCTTGATAGGGTGCAATAACGAATAGCATCCAGCGCCGCGGCACGCCATGAGCTCCATCGGAGATAGCCTATGAATTAACTACCCCGCCGCAAGCAGCGGGGTATCTTTTCGGGATAATTTTCCTTTTTCGCCGCAAGCGGCGGGTAATTTACCCTGAGAGATTAAACGTTTTCCCGCACAAATCCAAAATAGCCAAACAAAAGCCCGAGCAGGAGCGCCACGTACGGATAAAGCTGCAGGGCTCTCTCTGTCGTGCTGAGGGATTCGGACAACCGCTTGATGAATCCGGGAAAAACGATGAGGAAAACGCCTTTAACAAGGGCTATCCAGCCAATAATCGTGATCAGGACAGTCCAGTCTGGTTTCCAAAAATTGTGATAATGCACGACCAGGAACCCGACTATAACCGCCATAAACCCTGTCAGATAGGTTAGTCCCGCGTTTTTGTAAATGTCCTCCGCGAGCCTCCGATAATAATCTCTGCTTAAAAACCCGCCCAGCGCAGCCGACAGATATATTACCGCGGTGATTTTTGCGATAAATACGGATAGTTCCATATCACCCTCCTGCTTCATCCTTTCTCGTTGTATTCCGTGAAGACCTCTTGCAATTGCCGAAATGACGACGGCTTGTATTTTTCAAAATTTTCTTCGTCCACATAAACGAAGTCGCACTTCACATCTGTCTGCACCCGGTTAACATCTTTCCACCATTGCGCGAGCCGCGCCATCTTCAGCGGCACGTCCGTTTCTTCCTGCCCTTTGGTTTCGACAATGACAATCCGCTTGTCCGACAGTTTGACCATAAAATCCGGGTAGTAGTTGGAGATATCGCCTTTTGCGTTCACATAGTCAAGCTTGAAATGAACGGCCCTGTAGTTCTTCGCGAAAGAGACCACATCACTGCAATCTTCCAGGAAGGCGGCAAGCTGAAACTTATTTCCTCTTTATTGTCAAGAATCGCAGTAAAACCTTTTTCATCCTCAAATATCAGATATTGATTACTATTTACCTTAAGCTCTTCGTTAAACTGAGCGGCGGCGAAGGCATCAAGCTTTTGCGTATCCACAAACTTATCCCATGTCACAAAATCGATTCCCTCGTTCTTGACGGCAAAAAAGAAATCGGCGCCATAGCCTTCCCGATCAAAAACCATGACAGGCATCTCATCAATATCATTGCTCCATTTATTCTTTAGTGACCATATTGGTCCGACCAGAAACCATGAATTGTTGTAAGGGCGGTTCGCGAACCTCCCCTACATTCCTCTTGAATCGTTGTTCCTTTCATGCTACCGGGGGCGGCATGAAGGCATCTATAATAAAATTTCTGCACACATTAAACCCCGCGTTGGGGCGTCTGAAGACCTTATTGAATTCCACCGATAACCATATTAATTATTTGCCCACATTATTCCGTCTGCTCATCGCATTTGCCATAATCTTCGCCGTCGCAATTTTTGATCCGAAAACGATCTCCAATCCGGCCGCCTCGCCGGAGGACAAGGCCAACGAGGATCTGAGCCGGTACGAATATCCCAGCATCAAGGAAATAGGCTGGCAGGGACACTTTGTCCGGCCGCAGGACAGTTTGGAGAGGCTCTTCGGCAA
The DNA here is from genome assembly GCA_023229765.1 of Syntrophales bacterium. Classification (NCBI taxonomy): domain Bacteria; kingdom Pseudomonadati; phylum Thermodesulfobacteriota; class Syntrophia; order Syntrophales; species Syntrophales bacterium. Next base: position 6,978 of record JALNYO010000019.1, read on the forward strand.
AGACTGGCTCGCCATTGCCCGCTTCAACCGGATAGACCGCCGCCACGTTTACCCCGGCATGACGATAAAAGTCCCTGAAAACATAGATAAGATTAAAGATTACACCCCGATGCCCGCCCAATATGAAAAGGCAAAAACGCACGCAAAATACATCCTGCTGAACATAACGGAGCAATGGATCGGGGCCTACGAATATGGCCGCCTCGTTTTTTCGATGCCGGCGGCAACCGGAATGGAGGGGCACCTTACCCCGGTCGGAATGTTCAGCATTAATGCGTACCATCGGAAGCACACCTCGTCGCTTTACAAAACCGCCACAGGAACACAGCAGTACCCGATGGACTACGCTCTGCTTTTTCATATCGATAAAGAAAACATTTTATATTGGCTTCACGCCCGCGATTTGCCCGGCCGGCCGGCCTCTCACGGCTGCGTCGGCCTCTCCGACGAAGATATGCAGTTGCGCACCTACGGCGTCCCCGAGAAGCCGCTGATTAATGACGCAAAAAAGCTTTACGCCTGGACGATCGGCGAGGAACTTTTCGCCCTTGACAACGGAAGAACCCAACCACTTGCCAACAAGGTGCCTCTGGAAATTTTCGGCGACCTGCCGAAAAGACTTCCCAATTCCCGTTCATATGAAAATTAAATGTAACTGCTCAGGTGTATAGTCCGTAGGCGTTTAGGCGGGTTGGGGTCATTGATTCGTTCTTTGCGCAGTCCTGACAGACTACAGTCTAAACAACCTGAGTAGTTACAATAGCATTGTAATTTTCACTTTTCGCAGACCGCTGACAGCTAAAAATCATTGGCATTACAGAATGAAATATTATAAAGATACCGATCTTTTAAAGGAGGCAGACAATAAAATATGGATAATGACCAACAATTCAAAGGCTCGTCAAAATACGTACTTGACGACGAACTTGCCAAGATCGTCAATGTTTCAATGGCGCTGGAAATGCCGCTCTTGCTGAAGGGCGAACCGGGTACCGGAAAAACGATGCTCGCCCACGCGATCGCCGAAAACCTCGGCATGCCGCTGATCGTCCTGAACGTCAAATCAAGCATGAAGCTCCTCGACGCGCTTTACCTGTACGACACGCTGACCCGCTTAAACGACAGCCGCTTCGGCGATTCCAAGCGGGATGTCAGCGATATCGGGGAGTATATCCGAATGGGCAAGATCGGCCAGGCCTTCGTCGCCGAAAACAGGACGGTGCTCCTGATCGACGAAATCGACAAGGCCGACACGGACTTCCAGGACGATATGCTCGACGTCCTCGACCAGATGCAGTTTGACATCATGGAGATAGACAAAACCATCACCGCCCGGAACCGCCCGGTAATCATCATCACCTCCAACGCCAAAAAGGATCTCTCCGATCCCTTCCTCGGGCGCTGCAATTTCCATCATATCGCCTTCCCCGATCCAGATATGATGCGGATGATTCTCAACGTTCATTTCCCTGCTCTCTCCGAAGGGCTGGCAAGGGCGGCGCTTACGACCTTCTACCGCCTCCGGGAACTGCGGGGAATCGAGAAGAAACCGGCCACGCGGGAACTGATAAACTGGGTGCGCGCCCTCAAGCTGGACCCTGATTTCAATATCGACAACCTCGAAAGGGGCAAGGATCTCCCGTATCTCGGCATTCTCTTCAAAAAGAGTATGGATTTGAACATTGCCCTCCAGCAGACGGGGAAAACGAAAAAGTAAAAATAAATATCGACAAATAAGGAAATTGCAGAACATTTTGTCATTCCCGAAAGCTTCGCTTGCCCACCCAGAGTTTACCCCCGCGGGGGCGGGAATGACAGAATCGAGAGTTTTGCAATTACCTCCATAGATAATAATTTACAGGGGAAATTAATTGTTTATCAATTTCTTTTATATGCTTAAGGAAAAGGGGGCGCCGGTCTCCCCCACCTCCTTTTTGCGCCTGCACAAGGCGCTTTCCCTCGGCCTGATCGACACCATTGACGATTTCTACACCGCGGCCCGTTCCATTCTCATCAAAAGCGAACGCTATTTCGACATCTACGACCAGGTATTCTCCAACTATTTCAAGGGAGTGGCTATGCCGGAAGGAGAAGACGCCGAAATTAACGAGGTCATGAAGGCGCTTCTTGAAGAATGGCTCAAAAACCCCAGGGAACTCGCCGATATGCTCGGCATCGATGAAAAGGAGCTAAAGCGTTTTACGCCGGAGGAACTGCTCAAGTACTTCATGGACCGCCTGAAGGAGCAGACGGAGGCCCATCACGGCGGCCGCAAATGGATAGGCACGGGCGGGTTCTCACCCGTGGGGCACTCCGGATATCACCCGGGCGGAATGCGCGTAGGCGGGGTTTCCCGGAACAAATCCGCGATAAAAGTGGCGATGGAGCGGCGCTATAAGGATTATAATCAGGAAGGCCCGATAACCGAGCTGCAGATGAATGAGGCCCTCAAGAAGCTCCGGATGATGCTTCCCCACGGACCGCGCGACGTCGTCAACGTTGATAAAACCATCTACGAAACAATGAGAAACGGCGGTGAGATAACCCTTGTCTTCGACCGCCGTCTGACCGACCGGCTGAAAATCGTGCTGATGATCGACAACGGCGGGTGGTCGATGGACCCCTATATCGAGATCATCCAGACATTATTCACCTATGCCCGCTCCCAGTTCAAGGAGCTGAAGATCTACTTTTTTCACAACACCATCTACAGCCATGTCTGGTCAGACCCCCAGCGCCACCTCCGGCCGGAGTCGATCGAGGAGCTCGCGCGGCTCGATCCGGAGACCAGGCTGATTATCGTCGGCGACGCGGCGATGGCCCCCTCGGAGCTTTCCTGGGCAAACGGCGCCCTCTATATCGACCAGCATGAAAACCGCAGCAGCGAGGAGCGGCTGAATCTGCTCGCCCGCACCTTTCGCCACTCCGTCTGGCTGAACCCCCAGGAGGAATCGAGCTGGAGCTATACCTGGACGATCGGTAAAATCGCCAACATCTTCCCCATGTTCGAGCTTACCTTGGACGGCTTGGACAAGGCGGTGCAACTCTTGATGAAACGCAACTAAAAATATTATGGAAAACAAGGAATATCTGGATATTAAGGCCATCGCCATTCTGCTCGCCCTGACGCTGCTGTGGGGTTTGAATTACCCTGTCATCAAATATACAAACCAGGGAATATCGCCAGTTTTTTCCTCGGCCATCAGGTCAGTCATCGCCTCGATCTTTGGGGTTCTCTACTGCATTCGGAAAAAAGAAACGCTGTTCCACACCGACATCAGACTTTTTCATGGGTTCATGGTGGGGCTGCTGTTCGGACTCGAATTTGCGTGCGTTTATTTTGGGATGCTCTACACCGATGCGGTCCGTTCGGTGCTCTTCGTTTATCTGAGCCCCTTCGTGGTAGCCGCCGGCGCCCATTTCCTGCTCAAGGGGGATCGTCTCACCTTTTTAAAAACCGCCGGGCTGCTGCTGGCCTTTGCCGGCGTTTTCGCCGTTTTCTGGGGAAAACCGAAAACCGCCGGCCCTTCAATGCTTTTCGGAGACATTTTAGAGATCACCGCCGGTTTTTTTTGGGGGGCAACCACCTTGTACATCAAGAAATTCATGGCCCAAAAGGTCGAGCCTATCAACACCTTCCTGTATCAGCTCGTCTTCTCAATCCCTATTCTCTTCATAGTGAGCCTCATTCTGGAGCCCAGATGGATTTACAAAATCGACTTTTTCATCATCCTGGCCCTCTTTTTTCAGTCGTTTATCGTCGCCTTCATCTCCTACCTGATCTGGTTCAAACTCATCCACCAGTATTCGGTAAGCAGGCTTTCCGCCTTTACATTTTTCACCCCTCTTTTCGGGGTGCTCTTCGGGGTAATCTTCCTCAATGAAGAATTGACCCCTTCTTTGATGGTTGGCCTGCCGCTGGTTTCGCTGGGAATCTTTATCGTCAACTGGAGACGGCGAACGATTTAATCGGGAGATTTTTGACAAAAAAACCGCCCGGGCGATTGCAATAATCAGACCGGGCGGCAGTTTAAACTGGCAGCCGGCGATCAATGATGATCTCCGACTGCCGAAAACACTACCTTGCCAAAGCCGCTTCCTGGCGCTTTGCAGAAGCGGCCAAAGCTGCTAAGATGTTTTGCCGTTCATTGCCAGAATCGGCTTCACTACGCCGCGGAAAGCCTTCGCCGCTTCAGTTTCGCCAAAATGAGAAACAAACGGTTCCCCGTTGTCCGAGGTCTCGACGATGCGCGGATCAAGCGGGATGGTTCCCAAAAACGGCACACCCATTTCGTGAGCCATCTTTTCTCCGCCCCCGGTCTTGAAGACGTTGATAAGCTTGTTGCAGTGCGGACAGATGAGCCCGCTCATATTTTCGACGACTCCGGTCACCGGAACCTTTACCTGCCTGCAGAAACTTATGCATTTTCTGACGTCGTTCAGGGATAGATTCTGCGGGGTCGTAACAATGACGGCGCCGTCAATGCCCGGGATAAGCTGCGCGACCGACAGAGGCTCATCGCCTGTCCCCGGCGGGAAATCCACTATCAGGTAATCCAGGTTTCCCCATTCCACGTCAGTCAAAAGCTGTTTGATGACGCCCATCTTCATCGGCCCCCGCCAGATTACCGCATCATCCTTGTTCGGGATAAGGAAGCCTATAGACATGACCGACAGGTTCTCGCCGTACGGAACCGGCAGCATCTTTTCCCCCTTCACCTCCGGAACAACGCCCTCAAGCTTCAACAGGGTCGGGATGCTCGGCCCGTGAAAATCGGTATCCAGCAGGCCCACCTTCTGCCCTTCCATTGCCAGCGCCACCGCGATGTTGGCGGCGACCGTGCTCTTGCCGACCCCGCCCTTCCCGGAAAGCACCATTATCTTATGCTTTATCTTATTCAAGCTGGTATTGAGCTCCATTGATTCTGTAAGCGACTTGAGACTGTCCGCTCCCTGGCTGTTTTCTTCACTCATTTATTTTGTCCTTTCATAATTTTTTGTTTTCCCTTTTGCCTTATTCCTGTGAGGCAATATAGATATCGTGACACTGAAAAGCAAGCCTGAAAAATAAAAAAACGGCTTTTTTGCGCTTTCCGTCATCACATCCATCCCTCTTCTCAGATAGCGCTTTGCCTAAGGGCCTGTCCGCAAATAACCTGGGCAAGATTGCGCTCAGATTTGGGCTGGATTTGGTTGCGGCGATTGAACAAAACCGCAAACGTAGCAGCGCTACGTTGAGGATTTTGTGATTGAGCCACAGCCAAAGATGGCCCAAAGATGAGATGCAAGATGTTCAGGTTATTTGTGGACAGGACCTTAGCTTGAAGACAAACCGCAACCATTCGGGGAAGCGCGGCTCTTTGATCTCCGGATAGATCCCCGCGTATGGTTTTATGTCTATTATCGGGCTGCCGTCAACCGCTTCGAGCCCCTTCACCCTCAAAACATTGCCGTCACGCTCCAGCAGTTCTGCCGTTGACACCAGAACAGGGTTGGGACGGGCGGGGCTGCGGGTGGCAAATATCCCGGTTTCGGGAAATTCCTTCAACCCCATCGGGTGAACGTGGACAAGTGTCCGCTTTTTCTCTGCCAGGAGATGGGGCCAGTAAAGAACCACAATATGGGAAAATTCCTCTATGCCGTCCAGCAATCCTTCCAGCCCAGGATCGATCGCCAGCTCGGAGACAAGGGCCTCGATTTGCCGCATCTGCTTGCGTATTTCTTCCCCCTGCTCCTGCAGCTTGGCCGTATCGTCCACGCCCCTTTTCAGCGGCGCCTTCAAGGCACTGCGAACAACCCCGACCGGCCGCACAATCAACTCTTTCCGCCAGTTTTCTCCATTCATTGTTTCCATCCTAACCTCGCTTTTATTAAACCCATTGCAATGAATCACCTATGAAAATCAAGCCCTTATCCCATCCCAGTCCGGATGGACCAAGGGGCGTCTGCGCATAACTGCAAAGATAAATTGCCGGCGCTTATTCCTCCTTAATATCCAGGCGGGCAATAAGCAAAAGGCTCGCCAGCACGGCGCAGCCGACAATAATAAAGGCCAGTCCAAACTTGCCCGCATCGCCGAATATTCCCAGAAAAACAGGGACCAGCCCGGCGCCGACCAGATTGGCAATGAATACCGTAATAGCGACAGCCAGACTGCGGGCGGTTACGGGGACTATCCGCGAGAGCGCGGCAAATCCTGCCGGAAAGAAGCCCCCCGCAAGCACCGGCTGCAGAAAAACCATTAGGGCAACCCATCTTCCCGGAATGATGCCCAGGAGGATCACCACCAGTCCGTTAAAGAAAATTACCAGGGCCATCGTCGGCTTGGCGCCGAAACGATCGACTATCCAGCCGGTAAAAAGGGCCACCGGGATGGCAGACAACCGGGACAGCCCCGCCAAAGTGTTCGCTGCATCCCTGTCCATCCCCCTTTCCGCCGTCAAATAAAGCGGCAGCATATTGTAGATGCCGACGTTGATGGTAAGCGCCGCACAAAAAAGGGGAACCATCCTCCAGAAATCCCTATTGCCAACTACCAGGCGGATGTTGCCAAACGTCGGGGCGTCTCCTTTGAAGTTGCCGCCCAGAGAAAAACGGGGGAAAATCAAACCCATGACCATTACGGCAATCCCGATAAAGACAAGGATAACCCTCCAGGGCAGTATCAAAAGCAGGCCTTCGGCCAGAAGCGGAACGGTAATGAAGGCAAGGATCGGGGCAAATTCGTGGACGGCAAGCGCCTTGCCCCAGTGCCTTGACTCAAATGACGAGGTGACTGTTGTGATTCCGGAGGGGAGATAAAGACCGGTAAATATCCCGACAAGAAACAATCCTCCGCGGATCATCCACAACTCGCGACTGGCGGCGATCACCAGCAACGCGCAACCGGTGATAATTGCGGACAGAGAAATGGTGCGTCGATGTGTCAACCGCGAAGAGACCAGCCCGGAAACCATAAGCCCAATCGAATAACCAATGGCAAGCATCAGAAAGAAAAATCCGGCGCTGGAGTGACCAAAACCCAGTTCCTTCTCAATCACCGGCATCAGTGGCGCAGAGATAAGGCGGGAGACAAAATTGGCAAAAAACATCCCCGCCAAAAAAAATAATGGAAAAATCTTCGATTTAACTGAAGTGGGAGCAGTTGTCATGAAATGTCCTTATTGCGCTTTTGCCTTTTGCAGGCATTGATCAAGAGCGGAAGGAAGAGCAGCAGATCCTCAACGATGCAGACATCCGCCGCCTGGAAGATGGCGGCGCGGGGATCGCTGTTGACGGCGACTATAAACTGCGAGCCGCGCATCCCCGCCAGGTGCTGAAGGGCGCCGGAAATTCCGCAGGCGATATAGAGGCGGGGCGTTACGGTCCTTCCGGTCTGCCCAATCTGCAGGCGGGTGGAAAGCCAGCCCGCATCGCACACCGTTCGGGAGCCACCGACAGCGGAACGGGAAAAAAGCGACGCCAGATCGCGGACAAGGGAGAGATTCTCCTCTTTTCCAATGCCCCGCCCGGCGGAAACAACCACCTCCGCAGCGGCAAGGTCGGCATCCTGCTCCGGCGCTGACAAAAGGCCAAGGGGGCGGCTCGCAAGCGCCATCTCCGGAACGGGAATGATCTTTGCCTGCACCGCAAGCAACCGCTCCTCGCTCAACACACCCTCCGGCTTCTGTGTTGCCTCGCCAGCGCCCCGGCAACGAAACGCCCCGGGAAGAAGGGTGATCACTGTCGTTTCCGCCCTCGAAATTACCTCGGCCGTTATTTTACCGTTGAGCAGCGACCGTCGGAAGATTACATCCTCCCCCTCAACCCGGGCGCTTTCGCCCGCCGTGATGCAGCCGGCGTCCAGACGAACGGCAAGCCCTGGGGCAAAGTCAGCGCCATTTGCATTGTGGGCAATGCAGACAAAACGGGGTTTTATCTCAGCGAGAAGCGGGGCCAGAACGCCCTTCCACGCCTCCGCGCTGTAAGCGGCGAGGGAAGCTCCGGAAAAGCCGACGACGGCAACATCGGGAATTGCGGAAAGCAGGGCGACGGCCCTTGCAATCCCCTCTCCGAGCACAAAGACGCGAACCGGGGCAGTCTGATCGCTACGGAGGGCTTTCGCAAAAGCGATCAGCTCCATAGTGACCGGAGCGGGGAGACCGGCGGCAAGTTCGGCAACAACAACTATTTCCTGAGTCTTCATTTTACAACCTGATAAATTTTGAAACTCGAGATAATTGCAAAACTCCCCATTCTTGTCATTCCCGCAACGATTCTGAGTGTGAAAGCGAAGCTTAATGTTCATAATCAAGCTTGTAACTGCCCAAAATTATGGATGCCCGATAAAGGCATTCGGGCATGACAAAACGTTTTGCAATTGCCTCACTCGGCTATTTTTCAAAAAAACGCCCGTTCGCGGAATATCTCGGCCAGGCGCTCCGCCTTTCCTTCTGCCGTTCCTTCCAAAAAGAATGACTTACCCGACGGCGCGGGCCAAGACAGGCACAAAAGCTCTTCGCGCCGGGACGCTTTCGGCAGGGTGTCAGCCGGGATGACAAGCAAGGGCTGGGAACGCGACCGCAAAACGTGGGAGAGGGCGGGATAACGCGGACGGTTGATCCCCGACTGAATTGTGAGCAAGGCCGGAAGGGGCAGCTCCAGCCCTTCCCGAAGCCCGCCTTCCAGTTCCCGCTCAACGGTCAAACGGCCATTTTCGGAAAACAGCCGCTCTTCCACGACGGCGGTCGCGCAGGGGATGCCCAGCAGTTCCGCAAGCATAGCTCCTGTCTGCCCGTACATCGCATCCTCCGACATCACCCCGGCCAAAATAAGGTCATAACATCGCTCACGGACAAAAGCTGCTATCAAAAAGGCCGTATCACTTGGAAAAAGTTCCTGATTTTCGTCGTGAAGAATATGAATCGCCGCGTCGGCCCCCATTGCCAGCGCGCGACGCAAAACGGCGGCAACGCGGGGGGGGCCAACCGAAACCGCTTCCACCGAGCTTCCCGGCAGCGCCTCGCGTATCCTCAGCGCCTCCTCGACGGCAAACTCATCGAAACGATTCATCCGCCAGTCATTTTCTCCCACCAGCAAAGAAGCACCATCTTCGGAAATTCTGATATCCGCCTCGACAGCGGGCGTCTGTTTCACCAGAACCAGTATTTTCATAATCGATTTCATGAACATTAAACTGCGCTTTCATCCTTCTTTGCGACGGCGCACCGTCATTCCCGTGCCGTTACGGGCCGATTCATCGCCAGGAGTTTCCTGCCCTCACGAAAGAGCACCTCCATCTTATCCATCGTCGTTGACTCGACAAAGCCGCGGCCAAAGTGGGGGTGCGCGATGACGTCCCCCTTCTCGTAGAGCTCTGTCATGCCATAATCCCAGACGGCCACATCCTGACCGAGTGCGGCATTTTTTAACTCCCACAGCCTGTTTGCCTCCGGGCGAACCGGTTTCAGAACAGGCGCAAGCCGTCCCCCTATCCTCCGTATCTCGGGAATCTCCTTCTTTTTTACCGGCGCCGGCCCATGATGACGATGTTCGGAGCCACAAGTCCGGCACTTAACCCCGGAAACCACCCCGTTCACCTCGAAAAGAACGACATGGGCCAACGTCAGCCGACAGTGTGTACAATAGGAATCAATAAATTTTCCAACCAGAGTAGCCACAATAACCTCCCCCTTTTTCTTATCCGCGCCGCCTTTATCACGATGGCCGCCATTTGCAAACCTGATTTTCGCGACGGCCAAAATGCAGAACACCCCCCGAATCCCCTCGTTCACCAAGGGATTCAGGGGGCGTTCGTATTTTGTTATCAATAACTATTGCTTAGCTGCGTTTCCGTCCTCCGGGGCCTGCAACCTCGCTATTTGACAACCCCCGCCGCCGTGCCGGAGAAGGTGCCGTTGGTTGCGTTGATGCTGCCGGCCGCGCCTCCCTGGAAATTGAGACCGGTGGTCGGCGCATTGGAATAGGTAAATCCTGTTGGATTGGTTACTGTGTTGGCCGGCACGGAACCGCTCGTCACCGAGGCGCCCCACTTCGTTGCACCCCAGTTCTGAATATTGAAATTGGCGGAAATTCCATTGCTTGTACCCGTCCCGACCTGGTACCCGGCAAGAGACACGCTGGTGCTTCCCGCCACCGGGGTTATTGTATAGACGCCGTTCACATTTCCCGACGCCCAGAGCTGGGGCCGGCCTCCCGTAGAGGCGGCAAGGAACGTGGCGTTGACAATTCCCCTGCTGGCATCGCTGGCGCTGCCCATATCTATTCCGCCTCCCTGCCCCCGCAGATCCGTCGTGCCCACCGTGAAGGCGGGGATTTTCGTCGCATCATAAAATGCCTGTTTCTGCGCGTCATTCATGCTGCTGATCTTATTGAGGAAGGCCTTCGTTTCCATCCCCGTCATCAGGGCGGCAGCCCGCCAGGTGGCCGTCACGGGGTCGAAAGACCCTTTCATGAGGCCGCCGTCAATGCTGGTGAAACCGCCATTTGTTTCATCCGAGACAATCCGGGCGGACACCGTTTTCGCATCAAACAAATTATTCTGATCAACCCCGGTAATCTCCGTGACATAATATCTGCCGCCGTCGCCCAGAACATGGTTGAATCTGGCTCCCACCTCGGGCGGGACATCCTTGTTGTACCCTCCGCCGGTTAGTTCAGCCTTTACCGACAGTCGGTAGCTGCCGGGATCGTCGATACTCGTGATTTTGATGTATCTGTTCCATAAATGCCACGACCCGTCCGCCATTTTTTCGGTAATCTCGACCGATACGTTGGGGGTGTCAATCCCGATGGCGTTGTCGCTCAGCACCGGATCCGCGGTGAAACTAAGCCCGCTGAAAAGGGAACAGGCCTGCAGTTTTGTTCCTGGGGCAAGCTCCCACATGCCATTGGCGCCGGCTTCCCCCACGGAGTAGCCAAGGTTGGGGTTGGGATAGAGGTTTGCCGTTGCGCCACTCCCGACAGAGAGAACCCCCAGTTCATATTTCCCGTCGGCGGGATTCTTTTTCCAGTACAACCCACCCATGTTGCCGGCGAGCGACATCGGCACACCATCGGCATCGAAAAGATTGACGCCGCTGAAGAAGAGGGCATTGCCATTGGTTGCGACTGTTGCATCTATCATATTTTTCCCATTAAACCTGGCAAGGAAAAGGGGAAACTTCTCTGAATTGCCGTAGATTCCGATCCCGGCCAAGGTTACGGCCGGATAATTTCCGAGGGCGGCGTCGAAGGACCCGAACAGCGTCTCCGTCCCGCCGATCAGACCCTGTAAAAATCCCTGGCTCATCAACTGCCCGCCGTAGGTGAGGGAATCCAAAGGAGGATCGGCGGGATAGCCGGGATACCGGTATTGCCAAAAGGCGGAAGAATAATTGTCTCCCTCACCGCCAAAGGCCAGCGGCGTTCCGCTCCAGTTCCCGAGAGAAACCGCCTGCCAGGTGTCGTCCGCCGTGTTGTAAGTCCCCAGCAGATCGCCTGTTATGCCTGTGCCGGAAAGTGCGCCAGCCGTCACAGACGCGTTGCCCATCTTGGTCCTGGTTATAAATCTGCCGCTTACCGTCCCCGTCAGTTTGTTCCCCTCCGCCTTGCCGCTCGTAATATCCGCCAGCCAGTACCCCTCGTCAGGATCATGGACGCCATTCTTGCTCTCACTTTCAAGAGTGGCGTTCAAAGGATCTTCCGCTGTCCTTATAGAGGACAATCCCGCGTCAGGAAACCCTGTGCCCGTAACAACTTCTGTCGGATAATAGTCGATACCTCCGATCTCGGGCACTTCGCCATAGGTGTAATAGATCTTCATGTAAGAGCCATCGTGATTGTAGGTAATCTCATAACTTGTGATCGCTGGATCAGGTATCATGTAGGCAACATGCCCTGAACGGTTGTCTGTATAATAATTGTAGGAGTAGGATCCGCCGTCCGTGTAACCGTAACTGCCATAATAATTATTGGCCACATTGTAGGCCCCGAAATTCCCCCTGCCGCCCGCCTTCGCCGCCCACGATGTCCAGGGCGTGGCAGGCGCTTCATAGGTCCCACCCATCCCCAGACGGTAGATCCCCCACGGCTCCGCCTTGTTCAGCTCATAATTCACCAGCGCCAGTGTCTGAATGCCGCTTCCGTAGTAATAATAATTGCTGTCGCTGACGATCTTGCCGCCCGTGTCAAAGGCCCCTGCCAGTCCGGTATCGTAGGAGGAATAATAACCGCTCTCGATTAAGTGAATGCTCATATCCCCAGGGGCAATCCCTAGGTCGGACGTCATCTGCGTCGGATAGGCGCTCCCGTCCAGCGCCAACATCCCGATCTCCGGATAGGCATTGCCGGCAAGCGCCCCCTGCAGATAACCTGCCTTCCCCGCCTGGTCTATGTAAAGCGCAACGAGTCGGGCATCCATCGCCTTGTCTATATCAGTCCCTGAGAGGTACCCTCTGTATGCGCCGCCGTCATACGTGGTGTCGGTATCGTCCTTGAAATTACGACTTGATATGTTAGCATAGCCGTAGCCGTAGTTCTCCCCATAGCTCTCAGCATAGCCGTATCCATAATCGCCTCCCCAAAGGTGCGGCGCCGAGCTCATTGAAGAATAAGTCCCCATCATCGCGAGCTTCGCCGGCGTCGCCTGAGTAGCAGTCCAAAGCGTATCGGTTCCGCCCAGGAGGGCAGTCAAATTACCGTCACTATATTGGTATGGATAATTGTTGCTCGATGCTGAAACATAATTGGCATCCTCTGCCGTCGCTATGAAGGAAAGACCGGTGCCCGGGGTCAATGTCCCCGTTTCCGTTCCCGTCGCAGTATAACCGGAAGTAACGCTATAACTATATATCGTTTTTGTCCAGGAACCATCCTGATTGTAAGTAACGTCATAGCTTGTTATCCCCGGATCAGCCCTCCGGTAGTAAACATATCCGTAATGATTATCGGTATAATAATCGTACGAGTAATAACCATCATCGGCATACGAATAGCTGCCCGTATAATGCCTTGTCTGTGCCATCAGCCCGGAAGAAACATCACTTACATGGCTCAGCTCCGTCCCCGTCCACGTCCCCAGAGAAACTGCCTGCCAGATGTTCGTTCCATTGGTGTAGGCGCCAAGCAGATCGCCTGATATTGTTCCTGATTTTGCGTGGGTGAGGAATCTTCCGTCCACTGTGCCGGAAATTTTGCCATCCGCCCAGGCGCCGTCATTAATTGTTGAAAGGGAGTAGCCCCAATCTCCATCGAGAAGAGGAACGGTAGTCCCCGCGGACGTGTATGGATAGGCGCCAAACTCACCTTCGCCTCCCATGCGCGCCCCCCAAACTGCCGTAGGGGTTTCATAGCTGCCGTAGAGGGTTAGTCCGTAGATGCCCCAGTTCTGGGCCACGTTCGTTGCCCAGTTGGCGATGGCAAATGTGTCGTTGTAATCATAACTGCCCGCCAAAGAACCGATCCGGGCGGAACCATCTTGGAAATTCCCCCCCATGTTTGCATTCATGTATCCCCAATACTTATTGTTTGTTAATGCAGATGCACTTACCCCTACATCCGCTGCCGGCGCGACCTGCTCGCGCGCGAGCAAACCATCCATCCCGAACATGCCTATCTCCGGATATGCATCCCCACTCAGATTCCCCTTCAGATATCCGGCATTGCCCGCAGGATCTATATACAGGGCAATCAGCCTCCCCGCGAGCGCCCGCCTGTTCGATACCGATGCGGGCGTTTCGACCCCGCCCATCAACCCCAGATAGGCTCCGTCATCATAGGTTGTATCGTTGCTGGTCAGGTAGTTGTAGCTGTTCAGCTCGCTTGTCGAGTACCAAATGTTGTTTCCCAGATTGTCTGCCTCTGAATCATGCTCGTACGTCCCCATGACTCTAAAAGGCATCCCGGCCTTGCTTGCCCCGATCGTTGCGCCGTCGGCATCATACCAGAGGGATTGAGGCCCACCGATCAGGACATCCCACAGATCGCCGATGTGTTCCGTATATGCAGCCTCGGAATAGATCGTTTTATACCGGCAGGCATATTCCAAGTAACTCACAAACTTAAGGGGCTTTTGCGTATAGCTGCCGACGCCGATATCGGAGAGTTGATAGTTGCCGGCGTCGTCGTAGGTACCGGTGACGGTTCCGGCGCCGAACCCAAGCCGCGTTTTTGACAGATAATTCAACTGCGAGGTTCCCGCCAGGGTTTTGGCGCCTGAATCCGCGCTTCCTGGGGTAATACTGATCCAGTAGCCGTCATCCGAATTGCCGCCGCCGGCAAAAAGGTCCCAAGTCGCGTTCGGCGTGGAATCTCCACTGCCTGTCATGGCAATATTCCAGCCGCCCCAGTTATCTCCGGCGACTCCCACTACATCGCCAGCGGCAGTTCCGGAAACATTCCCTAATGAACCGGCAATTCCCCCGGCAAGGGAGTAAAGGTCCAAAGTAAAGGAAACGTCTTTTGAACTCTCATTGCCCACCGCATCCGTCGCCGTCACCAGCAAGGTGTGGGGGCCCTCGCTCATGGCGGTCAAATCGGTCGCTGTAATCTCAGCACCGTCAAGCTTATAAGTGGTATTAACGACGCTTACGTCCGCCACTGCCACGCCGATGTTCGCCGCCTTGATAGTCGTCAGGGTAGCCGGCGTTCCCGAAAGGGTAATTGTCGGCACCGTGTAGTCGATCGTCCACGCATACTCCTTGGTTGCGGTGTTCCCCGCCGCATCCGTCGCCGTCGCAACCAGCGTATGAGAACCTTCACTCAATCCGGTCAGGTTCGTCGAGGAAACCGCTGAGCCGTCCAACGTGTAAGAAGTCGTCACCGTCCCGGCAGCCGTATCCGTCGTCGTCACGCCGATATTCGCGGCACTGGCATTGGTCAGGACCGCAGGCGTTCCCGAAAGCGTAATTGTCGGCGCTGTGTAATCCGTCGTCCAACTGTAAGTTTTGGTCGCCACATTCCCCGCCGCATCCGTCGCCGTCGCAACCAGCGTATGAGAACCTTCACTCAATCCGGTCAGATTCGTCGAGGAAACCGCTGAATCGTCCAACATATAGGAGGTCGTAACCGTACCGGGATTCGTATCCATCGCCGTTACGCCAATATTCGCCGCATTCTCCCTGGTTACCGCCGCGGGCGTTCCCGAAAGCGTGATTGTCGGCGCCGTGTAATCCGTGGCCCAAGCATATTCTTTGGATGCAGAGTTTCCCGCCGCATCCATCGCCGTCACAACGAGGGTGTGAGTCCCCTCGCTCAAGGCGGTCAAAGCGGTCGATGTAATCGCAACCCCATCAAGCTTGTAGTTAGTTGCAACGACGCTTGCGTCCGCAACCGTCACCCCAACGTTCGCCTCCTTGGCATTGGTCAGGACCGCAGGCGTTCCCGAAAGCGTGATTGTCGGCGCGGTGTAATCCGTCGTCCAACTGTGAGTTTTGGTCGCCACATTCCCCGCCGCGTCCGTCGCCGTCGCAACCAGAGTATGAGATCCCTCACTCAAGCCGGTCAGGTTCGTCAAGGAAACCGCTGAGCCGTCCAACGTGTAAGAGGTCGTCACCGCACCGGCAGTCGTATCCGTCGCCGTCACACCGATATCCGCCGCATTCTCCCTAGTTACAGCCGCGGGCGTTCCCGAAAAAGTGATTGTCGGCGCCGTGTAATCCGTCGTCCATGTATAGGGTTGTGTGGTGGCGGTGTTCCCCGCCGCATCCGTCGCCGTCACAACGAGGGTGTGAGACCCTTCGCTCAAGCCGGTCAAAGCGGATGACGCGATCGCAACCTCGTCAAGTTTGTAGGTAGTTGTAACGGCGCTTGCGTCCGCAACCGCCACGCCAATGTTCGCCGCCTTGGCATTGCTCAGGGCCGCGGGCGTTCCCGAAAGCGTAATTGTTGGCGCCGTGTAATCCGTTGCCCAGGAGTACTCATTCGTTGCGGTGTTCCCCGCCTCATCCCTTGCCTCCACGATCAGCGTGTGCGCCTTTTCCGAAAGAGTCTGAAGATTGACGACAAATTCCGTATCGTACTCGGTATCTTCAACCCATCCCCCATCATCAACACGAAATTTAATGGCAGCCTTCTCATCCGTTTTAAAAATGAATGTCGCCGAATTGGCGTTTGTAAATTTGTCCGGATTCGCCGTCACTGTTATCACTGGCGGGGCAGCGTCTGCTAATGGCGGCACAATTGGCACATCCGGGATCGTCGTCACCGGCGTTGGGGCAAGGGTCGGCTGTAGAGATGACGAAGCCGTGGAAGTCTCGTTCATAGCCCGCCCCATCATATCCACCATCGCCGACTGCTCATTCTGAGCCGCGGAATCCGACGCGGAAATAATCTTGGGGACCTCTTCCGTCGGTTTATTCGCCTCCGGCGCGGGCGTATTAGCCCCGGCCGTATTTGAGGTTTCTTGCGTCGTTTTTTCCTCTGCCTTTGTCTCGGCGGGCTTCTCTTCCGCCTTTGCCTCCGGTTTCTGTTCCTCCTTCTGTTCCTCTTGCTTTGCCTCTGCCTTATCTCCTTCTCCCGTCTTGGCCGCTAACGCCTCCGGCTTCTTCTCTTCATCCTTTTTTGCTTCTTCCTTTGCCTTTTCAGCAGGTTTGGTATCTTTTTGATGCTGTTCAACCTCTTTCGGCGTGGCTTTTCGCACCGCCGGCGGCGTATTGGCATCCTTCACGACCATCGCCTGACCGACGCCGATCATCCGCACCTCGCCCGGCTTGTTGGAACTGTAAGCGTAAACCGTCCCCTCCGTCACCACCGCGCCGCTCACCCCCGACTGATAGTAGGTATAAAACTGGGTGCCGCGGACGCCGCAAACGGCGGTCGGGGTATGAACCTCGTATTTCGACTGATTAGACGCCGCTTTGACAATGTTCTGCACCTTCCCCCGAAAGAGATCAATCGTTGCGTTCCTTTTTTCTTTTTCCTGAGAAAATTCCGTAACGCGCAAACGACTGCTTTCGGCCAGCCGCAGAATGCTCCCGTCCATGAAAGTGATTTCGCACTTGGATTTGCTCTTAGTGCGGATGATATCCCCCACATTCAAAGGGTCTCCCATATTGGCTTTTACCGCCGCCTTTCCTGGAGGAGTCACATCGACATTACCCTCTATGCTGGTAAACTTGGCGACTGGAGCTGCCTGAGCGAAGCTGGTAAACACAGTCAATAAGGCCAATAATGACATGATCACGGATATTCTTTTCATGGTGTTACCTCCCGCTGTTTGCTTGTCAAGTGCTGTTAATACCTGAACTCGCAACCAAGCGCATATTGGTCGCGGTTGTATTCGTACATCCAGACGTTCGAGTCGCTTTGCGTTCTCGTATATTGGGCGATCAGACTGGCGTATTTCCAGAACCTCCAGGTCAGGCCTGCGGAGCCGGTATAAACATTGTCTCTCCTCGTCTCTAACGGCGGCCAATTTATCTGATAGCTGTACCGCTGAAAATAGGCGCTCCCGGTAAGCTGCAGCGTGATTGGGCCGAGACGCTTGCCCATCTCTTCCGAAATGACAGGCAAACTGAGATTTAAGGTGAGGCGATGGCCGTTGTTGTCCCATTTCCGGCCGTCCGCATATTCTCTGGCGAAGTCGTAACGGAGATTGAGGAAGGAGTTCTCCTTGAAGAGCCAGATCCAACTGACGTACTCCCTTAAGCCCACGGTGTCCCGTTCGTCGTCGGGCAGATTAACAGCCTGGTGGTGGTAATTCTTTTTGTCGTAACCGATAAAAACTTCAAGGATATGCTGTTGATTCATAAAATAGCGGAAGGCCGGTCCTACTGAAATGTAATCCAGATATCTCTTATAGCCCGGGCTGCTCCTTTCCGGGTCAAGATACATGTACGGGTCGGTCCGCAACAGGACGTTTGTGTAACTCGCGTTCAGATTCAAGGCGAAGCGGCCGAAATTGTATCCCGGAGCAACGGAAAAACTGTTGGCCAGCGAATCATGGGAATGGGTAAACTTGGAATATACCGTGGAAGCGGCGGAATACTGGGCGTTGAAAAGCCAGGGTTCCTCCAGCCGGGGGGCATAATCCAGGCGTACGTTAGAGGAGAGATACCCCCCTTTCGCGTCCGTAACATTTACTGCCGCCGGAGAATCGAGAGGGTTCGAAGCGATGTTGGTGTCATAGCCGCCCATAACGCCCACGGTCAGATGCAGTGGCCTTTCCTGGTAGAGTCGCTCTTCCACCATGGCCTGATACTGGCGGGCAAAGCCAGCCAAATCGGACAGCGGATCCTGCAGGATGATTGCCTGAAAGCGGGCCTTGGCCTTTTCCAGTTTTCTCTCCTTGATGTTAATAATCCCTATCTGAAAATCTGCGGCCTGCGCAAGAGTCGGCTCCAGCCGTTTGGATTTTTCAAAGGCCGCGACGGCCTCCTGGTTGTTGTTCCCCTTGGCAAGGATGAGGCCTTTCAAGAAAGCCACGCGGGGAGGAGCAGCGCCGGCGCTCTCCGCCGTCCCGATCCATTTCTTGGCCTCGTCCAACTGATCGATCTGGTAGAGGGTGTCAATAAGGTCAACCAGCGCCTCTTTGACAGGCGGCGTGAGGGTGACCGCATCCCGCAAATGGCCGGCAGCTTTTTGATAGTCCAGCACCTGTTTATAGGCCATCCCCAGGAAAAAAGCCGCCTGGGATGAGGCCGGTTCCTGTCGGTGTACCTCGGTGAAGAGCTCTATCGCCTCTTCATAGTTTTCCTGCTGGTATTGGTCGATCCCCTGCTGAAGGGTCGCTTTTCCTTCAGCATGAGCCAAGGAAAACAACGATGAAAGGACCAGGCAAAAACAGAAAATGACCGTTTTTCTCATGATATTCCCTCACAGACTGAATTTTGTTGCAACAGGGATAAAATAATTAGTGCTAATAATTGAGCCTTTTGTAATTGCTTCAGGCAGTTGGCTTACAGCCGCTCTTCTACATAAAAAACAAATTCGCGTTTTGGTTATGATGAACTCACAACCAAAAGTCAAGAATATTTTCAACTCCCCAAAAAGGGCTTGACTATCGCAAATAATAAGTGGTAACTGGCAACCCATCTTTTTCGCTTTTATGTACAACTCATCTAAACGGCAGAGGCCACGGATATGCGTCGGAAAACGCTCTATCTTTCCTTCATCTATCACAGCCACTATGCACCGTGTTTCTTTCGGGGCTTTTTCCAGACAAACACCTACTATGGAAAGGAGAAAAGCAGAATGAAAAGAATGACTTGGATAGGGAGTATTGTACTCTCGGCGTTTCTGGTTATCACACTGGCATTCCCCGTTTGGGCGCGCACCATCAAGATCGGCGTCATCGGACCGATGAATTTTGTTCAGGGCAAGGGACATTGGAACGGCGCCTTGATGGGGGCCGAGGAAATCAACGCCAAAGGCGGCGTGCAGGTCGGCAAGGAAAAGATGAAGATTGAATTGGTAAAGGCCGACTCCAATGAATTCCTAAGTTTGACCGATGCCACGAACGCCATTGAAAGGCTTATCACCAGCGACAAGGTTGATTTTATCGTCGGCGGTTTTCGGACGGAGGCGGTGCTGGCAATGCAGGACATCGCCATGGACTACAAAAAAATATTTATGAGCGCCGGGGCCGCCCATCCGGAGCTCTGTACCAGAGTGGCGAAAGACTATAACCGCTACAAATACTTTTTCCGCGTAACCCCGTTTAACTCCTCATATCTGGTCAGAACGAGCTTTGCCCATATGGGGTTTGTCGGGGCAATCCTGAAAAAAGAGCTGCAATTGCCGAAGGTCAAGGTGGCAATCGTCGCGGAAAAGGCGGTATGGGTTGACCCGATGATTGCTGCGGCGCAAGTTGTCATCCCCAAGATGGGCATGGACGTCGTCGGGATATGGCGCCCCTCGGCGGTTGCCACGGACGTCACGGCAGAACTGGCCGCCATTCAGAAAAGCGGCGCGAATCTTATTTTTACCATCTTTTCCTCTTCCGTCGGGATTCCGTTTGCCCGACAGGCCGGAGAATTAAAAATTCCGGCAGTTCAGGTGGGGATTAATGTGGAGGCCCAAAAGGATGGTTTCTGGGAAGCCACCAAAGGAATGGGTAATTACGTTTTTACAACCAATACCTATGTCCGGGATGTGGAATACAATAGTCTGACAAAACCCTTCGTTGAAGGTTATTACAGCCGCTTCGGGGAAGTCCCCACCTATACGGCAGATACTCATACGGCTATCGTCGAAGGACTGGTTCCGTCCATTGAAGCCGTCGGCAGCCTCGATGCCGACAAGATCGTCGCCCACCTGGAAAACCGGGAATACCTCGTTCCCAGCGGCAAGGTAAAATACGAAAAAGACGCCCAGGGCCGCCCCACCCATGATTTAACCTGGGGGCCCGGTTATCTGACCAGCCTGGGCGTTCAGTGGCAGAACGGCAAACTTGTCGGGGTATGGCCCAATAAATGGGTTGCCGCCCCCGGCGCGCCCGAGATCACCTATAAGGGCATCGTTCCTTACAAAATACCTCCCTGGATGAAAAAATAACACTGTCTTCCGGCCTGCCCCGCCCCTCCGGGGGGGCGGGGAGGTCTGTCCTCTAACCCTTTTTCAAAGGCGCTGCGAGGTACTATGAATATTATTATCACCGGTCTTATCACAGGCAGCATGCTGGCCCTGCTCTCTATCGGTTTTTCGCTGATCTTCGGCGTTGCCCGCATTGTCAACATCGCCCACACGGCCTTTTACATGATCGCCGGTTACGGCATCTATTTTCTGTGCGTCCGCCTCGGCTTAAGCCCCGTTCCCGGCATGCTGCTCTCCGTCTTTGCCGTCACCCTGCTGGGCTTGCTGGTTTACACATTCCTGATCGACAAAATCCGCGAGCACGAAGCCGCGGTGCTGATCGCCACCATTGCCCTGGCGATGATCTTTCAGGAAGCCATGATGCTGATCTTCACAGGAGATTATCTTACCGTATCGCCCCTTGTTAAGGGCTACTTTTCCCTGTTCGGGGTCAAAATCTTCAATCAGCAGGTGCTTAGTTTCGTCGTGGCCCTGCTGCTGATGTTTATTCTCTGGCTGCTTTTGATGAAGACCCGGCTTGGTCTCGCAATCCGTTCTATCGCCGAGGACCGGGAGGTCGCGAATCTGATGGGGATGAACGACAGCCTGCTTGCCATGATCACGATGGGCATTTCGGTTGCGCTGGCCGGCTTTACCGGAGCGGTCATCGCGCCCCTGATGGTGCTTAGCCCGTACATGTGGATGGAACCCCTGATCATGATGATGGCGGTGGTCGTCCTGGGGGGATTGGGCAGCATCAAGGGAAGCTTTATCGCCTCGTATATTCTTGGTTTTACCGAAGCCCTGGTGGTCTTCCTAATCCCCAAGGGCGCGTTTCTGAAAGGGTCGGTCGCCTTGATTATCATGATCCTGGTACTGCTGCTGCGGCCGGAAGGACTGTTCGGCATTTCTTTTGAGGAAGAAAGGTAGGCATGTTCACCGTCGGTTTGCAAATAAAAAGGTTTTATACGCTGTTCCATGAAGAGGTGCTGGTGCTTCCCAGCCGGATCATTGTCGCCCTTTTCTTCTTAACGCTCCTGGGAATTCCCCTTGTAAGCCAGAACCCTTATATGATCCGGGTTATCATCCTGACCAGCATCTTTGCCATTCTGGCGGCAAGCTGGGATTTACTGTCCGGGTTTACCGGTCAGATGAACTTTGGCCATGCCCTTTTCTTCGGCGTCGGCGCCTACACATCGGCGCTCTTGAATATTCGCCTCCATCTCCCTCCCTGGGGATGCGTGCCCCTCGGCGCCGCGGCCGCGGTCCTGGCGGGACTTCTGGTCGGGATACCCTGCCTGCGGTTGAAGAAAACCTACCTAGCCCTGACAACGCTTGCGTTTCCCATAATCCTTATGGGCATCGTTTTTGCGCTGCCGGATTTAACCGGCGGCGAATTGGGAATCTCCGGTCTTAAGCGCATCTCCAATTCCCTTGTCGGCAATTACTATATCCATGTTGTCCTGATGCTTGCCCTGTGCTCCCTCATGTGGAAAATTACCGATTCCAATACCGGCATCATTTTTCACGCCATCCGCGAAGATGAGCTGGCAGTCAAGGCTTCGGGGATCAACACCACCCGCTACAAGCTGCTGGCCTTCTGCCTGAGCGGTTTTTTTGCCGGGCTGGCCGGCGGTCTCTACGCGCATTACATGAGAATAGCCGGACCTTCCACGCTCGAGGTTTCCATGTCCTTTACGGTGGTTATCTGGGGTGTTTTCGGTTGTATTGCAACCATTTACGGCCCCGTGGCGGCGGTGTTTATCCTTTTTCCGCTTCTGGAGTTTGTCCGTTTCTGGCCCGAATACCGGACGCTCATTTTTGCCGTCATCGTTCTGGTGATCCTGCTGTACATGCCGGAGGGTCTGGCGCCCTGGATAAGGGACAAGATCGAAAAGGAGTGCCCCCGCTGCAAGGTGAAAAGCATCGCCACCCGGAAAACATGCCGAATTTGCAATGCTTCGCTGGATTGACCGGGAAGAAAAGGAAGATATCCTGCTGTTTTTATAAAAAGCGATAACCGTTCAACAATATAAAAGGATGCAATTATGAGCCATAAAGAGGCATATCTTTCCAAACCGTGGTTGAAGAGCTATCCGGAAGAAGTTCCCGCCCAAATTGACATTCCCGAGATCTCCGTGCCGGGTCTCTTCGATGAGATCGTTGAAAAATACGGAAGCCGCCCGGCTTTGATCTTTTACGGTAAAAAGATAAACTACCGCGAGCTCAAGGAGCTGGTGGACCGAATGGCCACCGCCCTGGCGGATATGGGAATCCAAAAGGGAGACACCGTGGCCCTTCATCTTTTGAACAGCCCTCAATACGTCATTTCCTATTTTGCCTCGCTGCGGCTGGGCGCCAAGGTAACGCCGATCAGCCCGGTCTATACGAGCATCGAGGTGAAACACCAGCTCGAGGACAGCGAGGCAAAAATCGTCATCTGCCAGGATATCCTCTTCGAAAACGTTGACAAGGCAGGCTTCAGCCCGGAACGGGTAATTTTGACCAGCATTAACGAGTATCTTCCCGCCTTGAAAAAAATCTTCGCCGGCGGCAACCGGAACGCTTCCGGTAAATCCGGCCTTTCGATAGAAACGCTCAAAAAAAGGGGTGTTAAATCATTTCAGGACTTGTTGAAAAAATATTCCCCCGAGCCGCCTGCCGTCGCGATTAACCCTTGGAAAGACCTTGCGGCGCTGCCCTATACGGGCGGCACCACCGGGCTTCCGAAGGCGGCCATGCTGACTCATCGGAACATCGTCGCGCTGCAGGCCCAGACCCGGGCCTTCTGGCCGATCTTTGAAGAGGGGAAAGAGGTGATTATGGCCTTTTTGCCGCTGTTCCACATATACGGACAGGTGGTTGTAATGATTGCGGGACTGGCCTCCGGGGCAACTCTTGTGTTGTTCACCACCCCCGACATTGATGAAATCCTCTCGGCAATGGAGCGTTATCAGGCCTCCGGCTTCTATGGGGTGCCCACCCTGTTTGAATATCTGAAGGAGTATGAAAAAACCAACCGGGTTAACTGGAAGCGACTGAAACTGATTGTCTGCGGGGCCGATACGCTGCATGAATCAACGATTGACGGCTGGGAAAAGAGGACCGGGTCGCATATCCTCGAGGGGTACGGAATGACGGAAACCACGTCCGCCAGCCACAGCTCGCCGATGAACCGCTTCAAAAAGGGCTCGTTCGGGGTACCTCTGCCGAATGTCTCGGCGGCAATCATCGATCCGGAGGGGACTGAATTTATGCCAGTCGGCGAGGTCGGCGAGATGATTTTATCCGGGCCAAACATCATGCAGGGTTACTGGAGAAGGCCGGAAAGCACGCAGGAGATCATGTTCGAAATTGATGGGGTCGTCTGGATGCGCACCGGGGATCTGGTCAGCATGGATGCAGAGGGATATTTTCATTTCTTCGACCGCAAACGGGATCTGATCAAATACAAAGGCTATTCCGTCTTCGCCCGGCATGTGGAGGAAGTCCTCTATCAGCATCCCCAGATCAAGGCCGCCGGCGTGGTCGGCGTTCCTGATCCCGCGTTCGGAAACCTGATCAAGGCCTACGTAGTTCTGGAAAGCGAGGCCCGGGGCAAGATTTCGGAGGAGGAGATCGTAGATTTTTGTCGTGAGCGGCTGGCCCATTACAAGGTGCCAAAGATCGTCGAGTTCCGGGGCGAGTTGCCGAAAACCGATGTCGGCAAGGTCTCGCGGCGGGAGTTGCGAGAGGAAAACGAGGAGTGCTGAGATGACCGTGCCGCTTCTGGAAGTGGAAGGATTAACGAAGAGTTTCGGCGGTCTGCATGCGGTCAACGACATCAGGCTGCGGATGGAGAAAAAGGAGATCATCGGCCTCATCGGTCCTAATGGCGCCGGTAAAACCACCCTGCTGCGGCTTCTCACCGGAATATTGAAACCTAATGCGGGAAGCGTTGTTTTCAAAGGGAAACAGATCATCGGCATGAAGATCTGGGACATCGTCAACCTGGGAATAGCGGGCACCTTTCAAAATATGAGGCCGTTTCGCCGACTCCCCATTATCGCCAATGTGATGGTTTCCTGCCTCTCCCCCCGGGTAATGAAAAAAGGGGAGTGGGTGAAGGTTGTGGAGGCAAAGGCCATGGACGCCCTCGAATTCGCGGGTATCTCCGATATGGCGTTGGAAAAGGCTTCGACGCTGTCGCAGGGGGACTTGAAGAGGCTGGAAGTGGCGCGGGCGGTGGCGACGGAGCCGGAATTGCTGCTCTTGGATGAACCGTTCGGCGGGCTCAGTCCGGCCGAGACGGAGCTGATGGCAAAATCCATCCACCGGCTCCACAAGGGCGGACGTTTTGGGCGCCTGCACAGCGAGGGGCCCGCGATGATCATCGTGGAGCACAAATTGCAGCAACTTATGAAAATTGTGGATCGGATCATCGTCCTTAACTTCGGCTCGATTCTTGCCGAGGGAACCCCGGACGAGGTGGTGAATAATCCGCTGGTAATTGAGGCCTATCTGGGGAAAGGGGGAGGACAATAGCCATGCTCCTCGAAGTCTCCCATTTAAGCGTGCGGTATGATAAGGCCGTTTTGGTAAATGATGTCAGCCTTTCCGTTGAAAAAGGGGAACTGGTTGCCTTAGTCGGGCCCAACGGCGCAGGAAAATCCACAACGCTTCGGGCGATCAGCGGTCTGGTCGCCTGGGAAAGGGAGATCAAGCGCCGTTCGACCGCGGGAGACATCTCCATAGAAGGAACAATCGCTTTCAAAGGCGAATACATCGATCAAGTTCCCGCCTACGCTATCGTTCAGCGGGGGCTTGTTCTGTGTCCCGAAAGGAGACGTCCCTTTCGGGAAATGAGCGTGCTTGAAAATTTAAAGGCGGGCGCGTATCTCCAGAAAGACAAGAAAAAAATTCATGCTATCCTGCAAAAAGTTTATGATCTCTTTCCGGTTCTCGAAAAACGTGCGACGCAGATTTCCGGAACCCTTTCCGGCGGCGAGCAGCAGATGCTGGCTATTGGCCGCGCCTTCATGTCCGATCCTGAGCTGCTCTGCATCGACGAACCATCCACCGGGCTGGCGCCGCTGATCCGCCAGGAGGTTTTTGAAAAAATATCCGAGATCAACCGCATGGGAATAACAATCCTGCTGGTGGAGCAGGAGGTGAGCACCGTCTTCAAAATGTCCACCCGCAATTACGTGCTCTCCTCAGGAAAGATCATTGCGCAGGGAACCGCGGAGGAGCTGCTCCAGAACGAAGTCCTGCGCAAGAGCTATCTGGGGCTGTAGAAATCAGGCAAGCAATTCGCGCAGAAACCGGCCGGTATGGGAGTCTTTTGCTTTTGCAACCTGTTCCGGCGTTCCCGTGGCAACGATTCGGCCGCCGCCGGGGCCTCCTTCCGGCCCAAGATCGATGATGTAGTCGGCAGCCTTGATCATATCGAGGTTGTGTTCGATCAGGACAATGGTATTTCCCATCTCCACGAGGCGCATCAAAACGTCGAGCAGCTTCTGGATGTCGGAAAAATGGAGGCCAATCGTCGGTTCATCGAGGATGTAGAGGGTATTGCTGTTGGCCCTCTTCCCCAACTCCCGGGAGAGCTTGATCCGCTGCGCCTCGCCGCCGGAGAGGGTCGTCGCCGACTGGCCGAGGTGGATGTACCCTAAGCCCACATCGTGCAAAAGCTGAAGCTTCTCGCGGATCGACGGAATATGCTCGAAAAAAGAGAGCGCCTGCTCGACGGTCATGTCGAGGATTTCGGCGATGTTCTTGCCCTTGTACCGTATCTCGAGGGTATCGGGATTGAAACGCCGGCCCTGGCAAGCATCGCAGGTCACATAGACATCCGGCAGGAAGTGCATCTCGATCTTGATCAGACCGTTCCCCTCGCACGCCTCGCAGCGCCCGCCCTTGACATTGAAGCTGAAACGTCCCGCCTTGTAGCCTCGGAGTCGCGCTTCGGGAAGCCCGGTGAAGAGCTCCCGGATATGGGAGAAGATGCCGGTATAGGTGACCGGATTGGAACGCGGCGTCCGTCCGATCGGCTGCTGGTTCATCATGATGACCCGCTCGATGCCGCCAAAATCGGCGATGCGCCGCACCTTGCCGCCCCCCATGCGCTCCTGGTTGATCCTCCGGGCCAGCGCCTTGTAGAGCGTCTCGATCACCATCGTGCTTTTCCCGGAACCGGAAACCCCGGTTACCGCGGTAAAGATGCCGACCGGGATTCTTATGTCGATATTCTTCAGGTTATGCTCGTTCGCCCCCTCCAGAACGATAAAACGTCCCGACAGCGGCCTTCTTTTCTGGGGAACGGGGATAGATTTCCGGCCGGAAAGGTACTGTCCGGTCAGCGACTCTTCTGCACGGCAGATCTCCTCCGGCGTCCCCTGAAAGATGACCTCGCCCCCGAACATCCCCGCCCCCGGGCCAATGTCGATGATCTGATCCGAGGCCATCATCATGTCCCGGTCGTGCTCGACGACAAGGACGGTGTTGCCCATATCGCGCAGCCGCTTCAACGTCGCGATCAGGCGGACATTGTCCCTCTGGTGCAAACCGACGGTCGGTTCGTCCAGCACGTAGAGAACCCCGACCAGCCCCGAACCGATCTGGGTGGCAAGACGGATTCTCTGTCCCTCCCCCCCCGAGAGGCTGCCCGCCGCCCGTTCCAGGGTCAGGTAATCCATCCCGACATCGAGCAGGAAGCCCAGTCGCGTCTTGATCTCCTTCATCACCCGCTCGGTGATCTGGAGCTCCTGCGGAGAAAACGGAATACCCACCACAAACTCCCGGCATTCGCGAAGCGGAAGGCAACACAAATCGTGAATATTTTTGCCGCCGACGGTCACCGCAAGGCTCTCCGGTTTCAGGCGGGCGCCGTGGCAGGTGGGACACTCCCGGAGGTTGATGAAGCGGGACAGATCCATCCGCACATGCAGCGACGTGGTCTCCTTGTACCTGCGGTCGAGCTCATTGAGTATCCCCTCGAACGGCCGGGTGTGAAAAAAACGCCGGCCGCCGCGATCGGCGTAGAAGCGAATATTTTCTTCCCCGGAACCGTAGAGCAGCATCGCCGCGATTTTCGCCGGCAGATCCTGAAAGGGGGTGTTGATATCGAATCCAAAATGGCTGGAAAGCGCATCGATCATGTTAAAATAATGGAGATAGTGACGCCCCGACCAGGGGACAATCGCCCCCTCGCGAATCGAAAGACTGCGGTCAGGAACGACAAGCTCTTCATCAAAATACATCCGGGTGCCCAGTCCGCCGCAATCGGGACACGCCCCATAGGGGCTGTTGAACGAGAACATCCGCGGGGCCAGCTCCGGCATGCTGACGCCGCAATCAGGACAGGCGTAGCGCTCGCTGAAGAGGAGATCATTCGCTCCTGCCAGGCCGATGCGTACCAGACCGTCGGCAAGAACAGCGGCGGCTTCCAGCGACTCGCGGAGCCTCCCTCTGATTCCCTCCTTGATGACAAGGCGGTCAATGATCACGTCAATTTCGTGCTTATGGTTCTTGTCGAGGGCAATCTCCTCGGAAAGTTCCTTGAGCTCCCCATCGACGCGGACGCGGGTATAGCCGTCCTTCAGCAGCTTTTTGAACTCCTTTTGAAATTCACCTTTGCGACCGCGGACAAGGGGCGCCGAGATCGTCACCCGGGCGTTTGCCGGATAAGCAAGAACAGTCTCCAACATGGCGTCAATCGTCTGGGCCTTTATCTCCCGACCGCATTTCGGGCAGTGGGGAATGCCCGCCCTGGCAAAAAGCAGCCTCAGATAATCGTAAATCTCCGTCACCGTCCCCACGGTGGAGCGGGGATTGTGGGAGGTCATTCGCTGCTCAATCGCAATGGCGGGGGAAAGTCCCTCAATGGACTCCACATCCGGTTTGTCCATCTGACCGATGAACTGCCGGGCGTAGGTGGAAAGGGACTCCACATAGCGCCGCTGACCCTCGGCGTAAATGGTGTCAAACGCCAGGGAAGACTTACCTGAACCGCTCACCCCGGTGATCACGACTAAGCAATCCCTGGGAATGTCAATATTTATGTGTTTCAGATTGTGCTGGGATGCGCCCCGTACCTTGATAAAATTCATTACAGCCTGATCTCGACATTATATTTTTCCCGCAGCTCCTTCAGCCACTCCTCGAACCTTTTTTCCATTTTCTCCTTTTCTAACTTCGCCTTGATTTCCTCACGAACGATCTCTATGGTTTTGGCGCCTGCCCCCCGGCGATCCGTTATCTGGATGATGTGAAAACCAACGGGTGATTCTATGACGTCGCTGATTTTTTTCAGCGGCAGAGCAAAAGCAACCGACTCTATCTCGGGAAGAATCGCGCCTTTTTCTATATAGCCGATATCGCCCCCCTCTTCGGCGCCCGGCCCCTGGGAAAACTTTGCGCACAACTCCACGAAAGATTCTCCCTTGAGCAGTCGCTGGCGGATGGCTTCAATATCAGCGCGAATTTTAGCCTTATCCTCGGGGCTCGCTTCCTTGGGGATGAGCAGGAGTATCTGCCGGACCCGGACGGATTCCTTGCCATCGTATTCTTCGCGATGTTGGCGATAGTAATCGCCAATTTCCCCTTCCGTCGCAACAGCCTTTGACCTGATGTCCCGTCCGATAAGCTGCATCCTCATCAGTTGCCTCCTGACATCCTTTCTGTACGTCTCCGGCGTTAGCATTTCCTGTTCAAGAAGCCTCCGGAACTGATCTTCCGATAAATTACGCTGTTTCTTAATATCCGCTATGGCCGCATCGATCTCTCTATCCTGAACGGATATCCCCGTCTTTTTGGCCTCCTGCTCCATCAGCATATTATCAATCAAACTGTTGAGGATGCTTCTTTTTGCTTCGTCCAGAGCTTTATCCCGCTCATTGCCGCGATAGCTGGCTTCAAACCTCGCCATAAACGGCTCAAAGGCCCTGTTCAAATCAGAAAGGGTAATTACCTCATCATTCACGACGGCCACAATCCGATCGACTACCCCGGCTTCCGCCGCCGCGCAAATAAAAACAACAACCACCGCAATTAAAATATTATAAAAGTAACGCTTCAGTTTACCTGTTTCATAAACATTAATCTTCGCTTGCACCGTTTTTATCCTCCTTATCCCCTCAATTCCCCTATCAACTCCCGCGCCCGGGACAATATCTCGGACCCTGCAATCCCCGGCATGGGGATCGTCAACTTGTTGTCGGGGGTAAGGTGCACCCCCCGACGCTTGCCGCGGTACAGCTCCATGATCCGGGCTGGCTCAATCGGACTATTGTCCTGCAATAACAAAGACATGTCCTTGCCATCGTAGCCCATTTTCCTTCCCCTTACCGTCTTGAGAAGGTTGCGGATTCCAATCACCCCCATGAGGTTGTCAACCTCGGCAGGGACATTCCCGTAACAATCGCGCAATTCCTGACGGATTGCATACAATTCTTCTTCCGTCAAAGCGAGCGAAATCTTCTTGTAGCAGACAAGCCGCTGGTGCTCGTCGGCCATATAGGTCTCGGGAATGAAAGCGGGAATGCCCAGATTTATCTCCGGCCGGAGCTCCTCTTCCGGCGCCGGCGCCCCCTTAATCTCCCGGATCGCATTTTCCATCATCTCGGTGTAAAGCTCGTAGCCAACAGCGGATACGTGCCCGGACTGAGACGTTCCCAGCATATTCCCCGCGCCTCTGATCTCGAGGTCATTGGAGGCAATCCGGTAACCAGACCCTGCTTCGGTAAAGTCCATGATGACCTGCAACCGCTTCTGGGCGTCGCGGGAGAGCATCGCCCCCTGGGGAACAAGCAGCCAGGCGAAAGCCTCTTCCTTCGAACGGCCGACCCGCCCCCGGATCTGGTAGAGCTGGGAAAGCCCGAAACGATCGGCCCGGTTGATGATAATCGTGTTCGCCGACGGGATATCCAGACCGGCCCCGATGATCGTCGTGCAGACCAGGACATTGTCTTCCCCGCGGATGAACCGCTTCATCGCGCCCTCGATATCCGAGGGCTTCATCTGCCCGTGGACGACCCCGATATTTGCCTCGGGAACAAGCTTCTGGATGAGGCGGGCCATCGTAAAGATGGAGCGGACCCGATCGTGGAGAAAAAAGACCCGGCCGCCGCGGGCAAGCTCCCCGCGGATCGCGTCTATAATTATTTCCTCATTGAATTCAATTACATAAGTCTTGACAGGCAGACGGCTCTCCGGCGGTGTGTTCATGATCGAAAGATCCCGGATTCCCACGAGCGACAGATGCAGCGTCCGCGGAATCGGGGTGGCCGAGAGGGTAACGACATCAACCAGCTTGCGGAGCTTTTTCAGCTTCTCCTTGTCGGCAACCCCGAACCGCTGCTCCTCATCGACAATTACCAGTCCCAGATCCCGAAAATTGACATCCTTCTGCAAAAGGCGGTGGGTGCCGATTACGATGTCCACCGTCCCCTTGGCCAGACCTTCTATGATCTCCTTCTGTTCCGCCTTGCTCCGGAAGCGGTTGAGAACCTCCACGCGCAGCGGATAATTTTTCATCCGCCCGGAAAAGGTCTGATAATGCTGCTCGGCAAGGATGGTCGTCGGCACAAGCATCGCCACCTGTTTGCCGTTCAGCGCCGCCCGAAACGAAGCCCGCATCGCCACTTCCGTTTTTCCGAACCCGGCGTCGCCGCATATCAGCCGATCCATCGGCTTTGCGCCATTCATATCAAGATGGATATCTTCGATCGCCTTTGCCTGGTCCGGGGTTTCTTCAAATTCAAATGCGGCGCAAAACTCCTCATAGAGGCGATCCGGCGGGGCAAAAGGTTCCCTTTCCATCGTCTCGCGGGCGGCGTAAATGGCCACAAGCTCCTCTGCCATCTCGCGAACCGACTCCCGAACCTTTTCCTTCATCGTCTCCCAGGATATCCCGCCCAGCTTATCGACCTTAGGCACGAACCCTTCGGCGCCGATATAGCGCTGGAGCTGATCTATCCGGTCAACCGGGATGTAGAGCCGATCGTTTCCCTGATATTCGATCAGGAGAAAATCGTTTTCAACGCCGCCCGCGGCCAGTTTCTGCAAGCCCCGGTAACGACCGATGCCGTGTTCGGTATGAACGACAAAATCCCCTTCGGAAAGTTCCCCGAACGATTTGAGAAAATATCCCTCCCTTACCCGCCGGGCAGGCCGCCTTAATGCCTTTTTTCCGAATATCTCTTCCTCGGAAAGCACAATCAGTTTCATCTCGGGAAGGTGAAATCCACCACTGATCCTCCCCTCCATGATGGTCACAGCCCCCACCGAGTTCTCCGCCTCGATCGCCTCGAGGAATAGACCTTTAGCCTTTCGGGTAGGAACGTCGTATCTATCCAGCAACTGCGCCGCCCGCTCAACGCCCTCCTGCCCGCTGCAGATAAAGGCAACGGCGTTCCCCTCGTCCAGCCACCCGCGCATCTTCTGCGCAAGCGGGAAAAGAACGCCTTCGTCCTCAGCAGCCCTTTGCGCTTCCGGCCTGCCCACGGAGATATCATCCTCGAGGTGAAACCGGATCGGAAAATTGCCTTCAGCTTCGGCGCCCAGCGCAAGACCGGCAAGGTAGAGCTGCGTCATCGCCTGCCTTCTGCCGGAAACATCCGCCGCTGCCAGATATGCCGCCTCTTTTTCCAGATAGAACCGCCCCTGCTCGCGCGCCTTCAGGAAAAACCCGTCGAGATCGTTTTCGATCTTTTCTTGCAGCAGAGAGCCGGTAAGGGGGTCGTCAAGGACAAGAATTCCCCCTGGGGGCAGGTAGTCGAAGAGCGTTCCCATCCCCTCGTCGCCAGACCCTTCATCCCCGGATTCGTTATAGAAAAGTGAATAAAACAGAGGATTTGTAGAAACACCGAGGCCGGTTGCAATAATCTCGGTCAGCTTCTCCTTCGTAGTCCGGGGAAGCCCCAGCTCATTCGAACGACGACGGATAGCGTGGACGGCGCACTCGCGTCTTTCCTTCGTGATGATCAGCTCCGCGGCGGGAAAAAGCGTAAAGTCGGCAATTTCCTCAATGGAACGCTGCGTTGCTTCGTCAAACAGACGAATTGATTCTATCTCGTCGCCGAAAAACTCCAGGCGCAGGGGGTGCGCCGCGTGGGGAGGGAAGATATCCAAAATATCGCCGCGAACGCTGAACTCTCCCTTTTCTTCCACCAGCGACTCGCGCACGTATCCGCCTTCGCCCAGCTTCGCCGTGAGCTCATCGCGCCCGCGCAGGTCGCCGATCGAGATCGTTTCAACATAACCTTCCAGGACGTCGCGCGGAACGGTCTTTTGCATCAAGGCGGAAACAGGCATGATAACAACCGCCGGCCCGCCATAGGCAAAGCGGTGCAATGCCTCCATCCGGGCAAGTTCCGTCTCGCGCTGGAAGGCAAACATATCCGTTGTCACCAGCTCCCACGGCGGCAGCATAAGCGCCTGCTCTTCTCCCAGGAAAAATGTCAAATCCCGGAGGCATTTTTCCGCCTCCTTCTGGTCAGGCCGGATTACCGTAATCGGGCAGCCCAGATGCCGGAAGAGCATTGCCGTCACAAAGGCGCGCGCCGCTCCGTCCAGACCTCGCACAATGAGTTTGTCCTCCCTGCGGGCCAATCTCTCTATCAACTCCCGCAGAGAGTTATCAATTATCCTTTTTCTAACTTCCACTATTTTGCGCAAAGTCATTCCTTGAAGATTGATCTGCTGCCTTAATTTTTCCTGCTCTTCCAACCGAAGAGGACAACTCTGCCATCCCGGAACGCATTATTTTATCTTACCCGTCCTTCTCAACCAACATCAAGTTTTAATGTGATTGGAGCGATCACTATATTATTTCAGACTATTATTCAAGCGGCAAAAACAAATGCGCTTTTTGTTGACAAACAAAGAGTATCTACGATATCGTTTTACAAAATTATCAAGGGGAATGGGAAAAATGATCAGTGTTGAAGATGCCCTGCAAAATATTTTGGATTCCGTTGCCGTTTTGGGAATGGAAAAATCGGACATTCTCTCCGCCCTGGGCAGGGTAATCGGCGAAGATATTTATTCCGGAAGAAACATTCCGCCGAAGGATAATTCGGCAATGGACGGCTACGCGGTGCGCTCCGCAGACACCTTCGGCGCTTCCGATAAAAAACCCGTCATGCTGGAGGTCATCGAGGAGCTTCCCGCCGGATCGGCATCCCAAAAAACGATCGGGAAGGGACAGGCCGCACGGATCATGACCGGCGCCTTTATTCCCGAGGGAGCTGATGCGGTGATCCCGGTGGAAGACACTGAAAAGGAAAACGACCGGGCTGCAATATTCGTAAGCGTCCAGGCAGGCAGGGACATCCGCTTTGCCGGCGAGGATGTAAAACTCGGAGAGAAGGTTATTGCAAAAGGGGAAATCCTTTCCCCCGCCCATATCGGAATGCTGGCATCGCTGGGGCGCTCGTTTGTTCTCGTGCATCAAAAACCGCTGATCGCAATCGTCTCATCAGGCGATGAGCTCGCGGATATTGACGAACCGCCGTCCTTGAAAATAGTCAGCTCGAACAGCTACTCGCTTGCCGCCCTTGTTCTGGAATGCGGCGCGATCCCGATGCAGATGGGCATCGCCAAAGATCGGCGCGAGGATTTGCTCGAAAAATTCCGGGCCGCGATGCGGGCCGATCTGATCATCTCCTCCGGGGGCGTCTCCGTTGGCGATTTCGACCTCGTCAAAAATGTTATGAAACAGGAAGGAAACCGGATGCAGTTCTGGCAGGTTGCGATGAAACCGGGGAAACCGCTTGCCTTCGGCGCCCTTGAAGATGTCCCGATCATCGGCCTTCCGGGAAATCCCGTCTCCTCGATGGTTTCTTTCGAACAATTCGCCCGTCCCGCCATCCTTAAAATGATGGGGCACAAAAATCTCTTCCGGAAAACAATCCAGGTGCGTTTAAGCGAGGATATAAACAAGAAACCGGGCAAGCGCCATTTTATTCGCGCAATTATCGAGCAAACCGCCGACGGATATGCCGCCAGAACAACCGGCGATCAGGGCTCGGGAATCCTGACCTCGATGGTCCAGGCCAATGGTCTTATCATCATGCCTCCCGAAAGCACCAAGGCCAAAGCGGGCGAGTTCGCAACGGTTCAGCCTCTCGACAATTCGCTGCAGATGGCGGCTGATCCCGGCTATCCGCAATCTTAACTTTTCATCAGAGAAAAGGTGTGTTATAGACCGCAACGGAAGTGCTTAGGTCGCTGGTGGGCTTCCCGGACTTCAAATCCGGAGTGGGGGGCTAGTACCCTCCCAGGTGGGTTCGATTCCCATGCACTTCCGCCAATAATTTCAGATGCTTACAAAGAGGCCCTTTTTGACGGGGGCCTTTTTGTTTGGCGGTGTGCCTAAAATGTAACCATTTTGTAACCGTAAGTAGCTTTCCTGCTTGCGGGCGGCCTCTCTCAGGTCGTCCTGGTTGATGATGTTGTACCGGTCGAAGACCGACCGGGTTTTGTGGCCCGAAATCGCCATCGTCACCCGTTCGTGCACACCGGCCCGGACCATGTTGCGAACCGCGGTCCGGCGAAAATCGTGAAACAGTCTGCCCGGCAGCAGCTGGCCGCTCTTCTCATTCCGGACCTGGATGCCCAGCCGCTTGCAGGCCCGGTGCCAGGCATCCTGAAAGTTCCGGATCTGCTGCCCCCCGTTGTGGAAGACGTAAGGGCAGCCCAGCCGCCGCTTCTTGTGCTGGGCCTTCATCACCACAGCCAGTTCCTCGTTCAGGTACACGGTCCTGGCCTCGTCGTTCTTCGTCTCGCCGGGATCGAGCCGGACGATACCCTGCTCCAGGTCCACCTTGTCCCAGGTCAGGTTGAGGATCTCGCCCCGCCGCCATCCCGTATGGTAGGCGAAGGTGACGACGGGCCGCAGATAGTCGGGCAGATCGTCCCGTATCTTCAGGAAATCCCCGTGCTCGAAGAACCCCTTTCGGGTGTTCGACTCCCGGAGCATCGGAATGTAAGGCACCAGCCCTACCTTCGCCGGTGTGCAGCGGGCACCTAAGCGGAACATCCGCTTCAAGGCTGCCAGTTCCCGATTGATCGAGGCATTGGCCATCCCCGCCTCCATCCTGCGTTCGATGTACGCCTTGACCGACGCCGTGTTGATGTTAACCACCTTCGCGCCGCCGAACACCACAGTCAGGTGTTTGACGGCCAACTCCGCTCGGTCCACACTCTTGCGTTTATTGATCCGGTAGTCCGTGATCAGGTCCTTTCCCAGTTCATCAAAGGTGACCTTGTCCAGATAAATCCCCGGCAACTGCCCCTGGGCGATCTCCCCTTCCCGCGTGATCAGAAGTTTTTTGGCGACCTCCTTTTTGTCGCTGTGCGTGGACTCGGTGTAGGGCTTGCCGTTCCGGTAATACTTGATCCAGTAGTTTTTTCCTCGCCTGTAGATGCATCCCACTGATGCGCCTCTCCTTTCCGGGAGCGATTGCTCTTGACCCGCTGCGGGTCAGAGCCCCGGTCACCGACGCGCCTATGCGCCGCTGCCGCCTCCCTCGTCAGAATGTCTTTCAGGCGATTCCCCATCATGGGGAAAAGCGTAGCACCGGGGAGCCTACGATTCAAGTGTTTATCAGCGATAAACCGACTTGTTTGACTCCACAAACCGATCCAGGTCCTGGACGTCCAGGAAGATCTTGCGGCCCGCCTGTGGTTTGACCACCGGGATGACGCCCGCCCAGATCAGCTCCCGCATTCCCCACTCCGAACGGCCAAGATAGGTTGCCCCTTCCTTGAGGGTGTAGAGGCGCTTGCGCGCGGGAGCGCCATACCCCTGGGCCTTGCCCTCCATGAGTGTCTTGCCGGTCATGTCACACCTGAAAATCATCCTGCCGCCGCGCTTCGAATTCCGGGATTTCCTCCACAGGGATCCGGACGCAATCCCGGAGACGAATGGCCTTGAGCTCCCCCATGTCGATGAGGCGGTAGATGGTCCGGTCGGAAACGGCAAAGTACCGGGCCACCTCGTCGACGCGATAGTAACGCCGGGTAGTCAGTCCGGAAACAATGGGCACTTTTTCGTTCATGGAAGACTCAGCCCCCGGCCGCGCACGGGGGTTACCCCTCGCAAAAAGTTTTCTCCCGTAAGAGACGCCGTCTCGACACCCCGTTCGGGTTAAGACACGCCATCTCGACCCTTTTTCAAACCGCCCCCGGCCC
The DNA here is from genome assembly GCA_023229765.1 of Syntrophales bacterium. NCBI lineage: Bacteria > Pseudomonadati > Thermodesulfobacteriota > Syntrophia > Syntrophales > Syntrophales bacterium. The sequence continues at coordinate 43,644 of JALNYO010000019.1, forward strand.
TCTTGCGGCTGCCCTTCTTCCGGAAACTAAACTTCCTCAGATGGAGGGCCCGGGAAACTTGGCCTTTCGTGGACGGCTCCCGTCTTTCCGGCCGTTTATGGAACCAAGCCCTTAACTGCGCCTCCTCTGAGAGATCCGGATCGAGGCCGGTGATCCCCTTACGGATGACGACCAGGCGGCTGAGCATCTCGATAGTGAAGTACCCGGCGCCATGGCTCGCCACCTTGGCAATCCGGCGCTGTGACCGGATCCAGGGACGGCCGCCCTGGGAGCGGGAGCGGCAGATCTCCTCGTCAGGGTACCAGATCCCTTTGAGGCTCACAGTATCCAGGGGGCAAAGCGGCGCAAGACAGTTCTCGAAAAGCGTGCAGGTCGGGTGATGCGCTGAAGGGCCCTGCTCGGGATCTTGACGTTCCGGAAGATCGTTCCGTTCAACCATGAGCCTGCCTCCCCTCCCTCCCTGGTCTGGTCATAGAATAACCGTGTACCTCCAGATCGATCAGGAGCCTCACCGGCACACCGTTAAGGTTCGACCGCTTACACCTCCCGCAGCGGAAGAGGTAACGGCTCCCGCTCCGGTAGAGGCTGATCAGACCGTGACCGTCGCAATCCGGGCATTCCTCTCCGGTGTTCCTGTACGTCCGTCGCTGGGGATGATCCTCCAGCCACTGCTGCCAGAGCTCCCGCATCACCAGGGGAAGGTTCCGGGGGAAGGTCTCGTGGCGGCTCCGGATCTGGTCGCTCATCCAGTCCACCGGCTCGTCGGGGATGTGCTTCACCCCCTGAAACCAGAGATCAAGCGTCTCCTCCCGGGGATCCCGGCGTTCGTAGTAAAAGCAGAGCCCCTTCACGAATGCGTGGAAGACTTTTTCAACCATCGATCCAGCCCTCCCTCCCCTTCCGGCGGCCCGCCCCGAGGTCCGCCGCGGCCAGCCCGGTCCTGGGCCCGGGTCAGCCAGTTGACGATGAACCGCTGCCAGTTCGATTTCCGGTTCACCGGGTTCGCCGACGCCCAGGCCTCCATGCGGCGCAGTTCTGAGAGCACATCGCACGCGGGATAGGCCTGTTGCCACTTCTCGACCAGATCCGGAGGCACCTGATCGAAACGGCCGGCGTCGTAATCGAAGGCGATGCCTTTCCGTGCGGGACTCGATACCCGCGCCGCAGGTTTAGGCTGGCGGCGACCAGTTTCGGGGGTGAGAGGATCGGCCGTCTCCTCCCGAATTTCCTCTTCCGCGGGACTGGGTACCCGTGCTGCAGGTTTAGGCTGGCAGCGACCAGCGTCGGGAGTTGGAAGATCGGCATCATCCCTCTGCTCCCCCTCCTCCAGCGGTGGGCGATCCGGATCGGCCGCCGCAGTAGTAGTTTGTATTTCTGTTTCGGTTTCAGTTTCAGTTTCTGTTTCATCGCTACACTCTCGCGAGTCTGTGGCGAGTGGATCGCGAGACACTCGCGAGGGTCGCGCGAGGATGTCGCGAGGACAGGGCGGATTGCGCATCTTGCTTGGCCGGTCCACCTTCTGGTGATCGGAAAAGTTCCGGATGAAAAAGAAGGATTCGCCGTCGGCCATGAAGGGATCGATGACGCCGATCCGCTCCAGGTCGGCCAGCCACTTCCGGAAATCCTCCACGGTCAGGTCTACGTCGTAGGGGAAGATCTGCGCTTTAAGCCAGGCCGGGTGCCCTTTGGTCACACCGTAGTCGTCGGAGCAGGTCCAGAGACCCGCGAAGGTCAACCTTGCCTCCCGCGGCACCAAGGCCAGTTTCTCATCGCTCCAGAATTCCGGTTTGAGGATCCGGGACCGGGCCATCATCTTTCCCCACCACCGTGACATCGAAACAGCGGCAAACAACGAATCGTGCCTAAAGGGGCCTACAGACGAAAACGGTTTGCCATAGGGTGGCACAAAGGGATGAGAAAAGTTTCGGAAAAAAACCGGTCTTTTTTCGGTCGTCAAAAATATTTTCAGTGGCAGTTTCTGCGCGATTCCCTCGCCATTTCATTATATTATAGCCAGCGCACTTGATTTTCAGGACGATATCCCGTCGATATGCCGACCAGAGGATAGTGCCACACTGACTTGAGCTCATCCGCAGAACTGAAATCATCTTGACTTTTCTCCGAATGTAGTTATTATTGTAGCTACAATGGAAATCGAATGGGACGATAAGAAGAACGCGGAGAACATCCGGAAGCACGGACTGGATTTTGTCGACGCCTGGCAGGTGTTCCAACATCCGTTGTTTGTAAAATCGGATGACCGCGAGGATTACGGTGAGGACCGATGGATCGGGATCGGCATGATGTCCAACGGAATCGTCGTCGTTTTCGTCTTCACTGAGAGAAATCAGGAAACGATCCGTATGATCTCAATGAGAAAGGCAACGAAAAATGAGCGCACAAGATTTGAGAAAGCTGTCAAAAACGAACTGGGCAAAGATTAAGGCCATGAAGGATAGAGATATCGATCTGTCCGACATTCCTGAGCTCGACGACGCTTTTTTTACGGAAGCGAAGCTTTGGCCGGGCAAGAAGAAGCAGATCACCCTCCGGCTGGATCCGGACGTGGTCGAATTCTTCAAGGCCGGGGGACGGGGTTACCAGAGCAGCATCAACGCCGCGCTCCGTCGTTACATGGAGGCACAGCAGCGACGTCTGAAGGAAGCATGAGCTACGGCCGTACACAGCGTCGTTTAATGCCCGCACGATGAGACTGACAATGCCATTTATTGCCTTGGATAAAGCGACAAATGATAGAGTCGACATCACCCGTCTTGCGGAGCCCCGCGAAACGCTCAAAGGTAAGGAGTTTCAATGCCAGCTTTGTGGCACTAAAATGATCATGCGCGGCGGTTATAGCGTGCGATTCCATTTTTACCATTACCGGGCATGTACAACCTCATACGCATCCAATCCCGAAACGCCTGAACACATCAATGGAAAATACTACGTCGCCGAGCAGGTTCTAACGACCATGAAGGACTTTGCAGATTTCAGCCCCCAATACGAGATCCCCATCCCCGAAGTAATGCGGGTGGCCGACATCATCACTGAATTCCCGATGGGATGGCGGATCGCCCATGAAATACAGCTTTCCGCGATAACCGTGGACGAATTGGATCGGAGAACGTCCGATTATTCGCTAGCCGGGATCGACGTTTTGTGGTGGTTCGGAAAGTCGGCAGATACCCCAACAAACAGGGATTGGGCGATAAAGCGAAATGGGTTCTCCCTGAGCCTCAAATATGACAAAAGTAACCAGGTGAGAAGCGGTCTGTGGAGAGAGACACTTATTGAAGACCGCTTCAATGGCAAGTATGTTGGACAAGTCTATGAAAATAACGAATCGAAGCGTCCCGACACATTGCCGCCCGTGGCGGGAGCGATTGCAGGATGGTGGAACGACTACGCCTTGGCAAGATATTATCAGGTCTGGAAAAAGGGAAATAGCGATCGTTATAAACGCGGCCTCTTGGCTTCAACACGAAGCATCGCCTCATTCAATGGAAAGACAGGGGTCGGAAAAGACAAATTTTTCCACAAAGAAGGGGCTCTTTGGATCGTCGATCTGAAGCCGTTCCTCGATCGTCAGGAAAAGTACTCCCATATACGACCACTCTCTGATGCAGCCATAACGTTGATCCAAGGGCGCGCTCACTCGTACGGGGCAAAGCAAGCCAAGGAACGGCCGCAATGACATGCCCTACCGAGATCCGCTGCCATTGAACAAGGGGAATCCGTTGCCGAACACAAAGGACATTTCAGCCAGGGCGAAGAAGCAGGTTATCCAGGAGGCTGGTGGTAATTGCGGCTTCTGCGGGGAAAGCAATGTGGCCACATTGGAATTCCACCACATTCACGGCAAGAATATACCGAACCCACATGCCCCCGAGAATCTTATCTATGTTTGCAAGAACTGCCACGGGAAGATCACGGCCGGTCTGATATCCGAAGCGGACGTCGTTCTGCAAAAGCGGATTCTGCAATACCGGGGAAGCCCCGCCGGAAAGGTCGGTGATATGACTCGCATTGTGAACGTCACCGGAAGCATTAATACGGGAACGATTGCCAACGAAATTCACTTCCACGGGAAGCCGAACCGAAAGATCACGATCCCACCCCAGGCAGACGCGATCGGCGGAGATACCCTAAAGAGGAATTACCTGAAGCATCTCATTGATCGCTATCAGGAATTCGCCAAGGCAGAGAAGGGGGAAGGCTACGTATACCCGATTTTCTATCAGGCCATCAAAAGAAGATACGGCGCCAACTGGGACAGGATCCCCCTGCATCTTTTTGAAGATGTCTGCGCATATGTTCAGGATCGCATTGACAAGACCGTGCTGGGCAGGAATAGAAAAGCAGGTGGACAAAGCAACTACAGCGTGTTCTCGGAATACCGCGACAAGTACGTGAACAGGCAGAATCCCGCATGACCAAACTCAATGGAACTGTAAACACGGCGATCCCATCAGCACAGGCATAGCAACTCCGGCATATCGAGAAGCCAGGCGGGCCAGTCGGAGAGGAATCGGTCTAAAGCCAGTAGGAACAGGAAGGAAGCCACGGGATAATCCCTCTTGCGGAGGATCAGGACGTTCTCCCGGTCGCAGTTCAGCATGTATCCCGTCTTGGGCCGCGTGGCGATCAACCCCTTCATCTCCCCCTCCCGAATCTCCATTCGTCCGGCGATCCCCTTTTTGATCTCGGCGACGAGCTTGCGCTTGTGGTCCGAAACCTGTCCTTCGTAGGGCTTGTTGGTCCCTTCGTAGTCCAGCTCTCCCGGCCAGAGGCGGCTGTAGATCTCCTCCCGCGGGACAACCTCCTTGGGGCTCTGCGCGAGCAGCAACATATAGCTGAACGAAACCGGGCGCAACGGGACAGGGAGGCCTCGGTAGAAGAAGAGCTTCTGCCGCTCGTCGATCACGATTGCGGGTGGGTCGGCGATCAGTTCCGAAAGGTGGTTTACCGACGTCAGCCGGTGTCGCAACTCGGCCAGAAGCGATCCATTGCGCAGAAGCTCGGCGAGCGTGCAGGGGAAGCGAGGCCCTTCCGGCATTAAGAAAAGCTTCCGGACCAGGTTGTAGAGACGTACGGCAAATCGTTGCGGCAGGAGTCGGGCCAGTTCGGAGAGAGGAAGTTCAAGGACGAAGCTCGATAGCTGATCGTAGCCGCCAAAAGGCCCATCGACGCCGGTCCGGTCCCAGTACCTCAATAGGATCGGGGCAGGCCCCGCCTCCACCTGGCGACGCCGTGAACCGGGATGGGAAGCGGGGGAGTGATCCGTCCGGCGATCAGCGCCTTCCGGTGACTTTCTTTTGCCGTGACCGCCAGGATGGTCAACCGTCAACTGGGATCAGCCCTGAAGGCACCGCCGATGACGATCTGGATCATATCAAGCGCCTTCGTCTCCCTGCAGCGTATCCCGTGCCTGGTGATGAGGGCTTTTCTGCTGAGTAGGGCCGCTGGAGGGCAGCTTGCATCGATGACGGAGAGTTGATTCGTGAACGAGCGGATCGGCGGCACGGGGGAGGCCCTTGCCACCGCATTGTCCTTGCGGCGACGGTCCCTCTCTTCGGCGTCTTGGCGGCATCGAAATCAAAGATGCGGTTTTCGTTGCCGCCCGATAGGGTATCAGAAAACGATTGACGAAAGACTCAATGGCACGTGCAAACGCAAGGCCAGGGAAAGGTATGGCAACGACCCGATGATCGGAGGCAGGATTCACCGTCTTGCAGGTCGTTTCGCATTTCGGTCGCTTGACTGCGAGAAGCTCGATTTGCATAAGGCTGTTACGGACCCTCCGTCTCGATGGCACCGAGAATGCCATTCCAAAGGTTGGAAATTTGTTAGAGAGGCGCCGCGCCGTGCAAATACAGACAGACCGTGATAAATAGCACCATTGTCCAGATAACTCAAAGGAAATGTGATGTTATACACGACACGTGAAAATTATGATCCTGACTGTTCATGACTCGTGAACAAATCCTAATCCGGCCCCGCTGCAAGGCGTCTCCGAGTCGGTGCGGAAACGCCGGGAGCGGGGAAAGAGGCGGGACGCCGATACCAATCCCCCCCACGGCAAATTGAGCGCACCTGCCCCGCCCTATCAAGACAACGCCTCGATGATTGCATGTTTCATCTTTTGCCCTGGGTTTTTAGAGCGCCCGGACGGGCGGAACCGACCGGCGCCCTGGAATCCGCGCAGCGGTTTCGAGGGCGAGGGCGCGAACCAGGGAGACGTGTCTCGTCCGGAGCGAAGCGGAGGGCGAGTCACGGCGACCGACATAGAAAATGATCGCCCGCGGCTGCCTGTCTCCGACGCAGGAGGTGACAGGCAGCCAGCGGGCCACCATGGCGCAGGAGAGCGGAGCGTCCGCGTCTTCATGCGGTCGCGGAGCCGACTGCGCAAAAGCCCGCGAACCGGTGCGTCCGAGCGAAGCGAGGTCACTCCGGGAACGGGCAAAGAGAAGAAAACCGGAGGGCCGAGGCAGTCAGCGCGCAGCGTCTGTCTGCCGACGGCCCGGAGCACCACCGGATTGCGGCCGTGAGGAGCGTCCGCGGGTTTATGCGGTCGCGGAGCCGGCCGCAACGCCCGAGAACCGGCAGTCCGAGCGCAGCGAGGTCTGCCGGGACCGGGCAACGGAGAAGTACCAAATGCCGGAGGGGCGGGCCTGTCGCCGCGTGAGCGGTCGTCAGGCCTGCCCCGGAGGCAGGGAGGGAGCCCCACCGGGGCGGACGGGCGCGGGTGCCAAGCGGCCGGAGGGGCGGAGCGCAGCCCGGCCCCGACGGACGATGGCAGCCGCGAGGGAGGGCCGGGGAGAACGGCGCGGCAGGCGGTGCACAAAGCCGGAAGGGAGCGACGCCGCGGCGCGACCCCGGCGACTGCAACGCTGGCCGCCTACCGAACAGATCAGTGGAACGAAGGAGCGGCAAACGGTGAACGGAAAAGCTGAGGACATGCGGCATGGAAAGAAAAACACCGCGCGAGGATGAGCAAGGGCGGTGCCGGACATGGGGCAGCGGAAATGGCCGGCGACGCCCTTGCCCGAGCGCGGAAGGGAGAATGCAGGGGCCGTGACAGGGATGGAGCAGAGGAATGCCCTGGCGCGGCCCCTGCTTCCGCCTGATGGGGTGGCGGGCGGGAATTCCCCCTTGAGGGGGATGACAGGGGGGACAAGGGAAAAGAGCAAGGGGCGTGACGGCCACCCCAGTGGCCGGCGCGAACCTTGCCTACCGACTTAGATCATTACTGGAGCGGTGCCGCTTCTTCCTCTGCAATCAGGCTGCCGATGGAGCGATCGAATGCCGCCTTGGCGATGTGGTAGTTCCATTGTGCTTCAACACGGGCCGCGCCTGCCCGCGCAAGGGCGGCCTGGGTATCCAGAAGTTCGGTGATGGTGCCCGCGCCGGCGGCATAACGCTCCTCCGTCAGTCGCACGCTTTCCTCGGCGTCCTTGACCAGGACAGCGGCGGTCTGAATCTCTTCGTATGATTCCGTGATTTTCGAGCTTGCCGACCACACCTCACGCCGGACATTACGGATCAACCGCTGGACTTCGGCCTCCTCCTTGAGGAGTTCCGCTTTTGTCCTGCCCAGCCGATGCGTCCTTGAGAAACCGGTGAAGATGGGCAATTCGACGACGACGCCCACCGTCCAGTCCTTATCATCGGGGAAGAAATTTTCATCCTGCCTGCCGTACCCCCCTTCAACCCTCACCTTCGGCCCAAAGGCGCTCTTTGCGCCGTCGACCGCATGTTGCGCCATCTCAATCCGTCGCTGGGCCGTGCGGATCTCCGGGCGATTGCGGACGGCCCGGTCATAGGCCTTGGCGAGGTCGGTCTCCGCGAACGATTGAATCGTTTCTCTGCGGATCTCCACGTCGATGGGCATTTCCGCCGAAAGTCCCATGGCGGTGTTGAGATTCCCCCGGGCTATTCGAACCAGATGTTCCGCCCTGACCAGGTTCAGTTTTTCGTCCGCTGCCCGGGCCTGGGCGCGAACAACATCCGCCCGCGGAACGGCGCCGGCCGCCTTGCGCTCTCCGGCAATCCGCAGATGGTCCTTTGCCCTGACCAGGTTCTTCTCGGCGACGGCCAACGCCTCCAACGCCGATATGAAGCCATAATAGGATTGGTGAACGTCGAAGGCAATGTCCTGACGGACCCTGGCCAAATCCCCCTCCGCCAACCCTTGCCCGGAGATGGCCGCCCGCAGTTTTGCCCGTCGCGCTCCGCTGTCGAAAAGGGTATAGCGCGCCTTCAATCCGGCGACCCAGTCGTCCGTGGGACCGATGACGGTCGGCATTCCCGGCCGCGCCACGCCACTCGGCAGAAAGGCATGTCTTTCCCAGCGGCTGTACCCGGCGCTCACGGCCAGTTCCGGATAATAGGTGGCATTGGCCTCCCCTACCCCTTCCTTGGCTGCGGAAACCCCTTCCCGGACGGCCCGTATCGCCGGATTGTTGTCGAGTGCAATCCTCACGCAGGCTTCGAGGGTCAGCGCTTGCCCCATCTCCGTTCCCCGAGAAAGACCCGTGCGGGAAAGAGTCGCGGAATCTGACGCCGTTGCCGTTCCCGCAATATCACCCTTGATTTTCAGTGTCTCCGCCGTTGACAAGCCGGCAGTCTGCCCCAAAGCCGTTCCGGCAAGGATGAGGACAACGCCGATCCACATTCCGGGCCTGAGAAGTCGCGTATACATACCTGTCTCCTTCAATAATCTATCCGAGCGATTTTTTGAACCGTTTCGATGTGAACCAGAGTGTCGCCACCCCGAGGACCGCCAGGGCTGCCATTTGCGGCCAGAGAATCCCCATCCCCACGCCCTTGAGAAAGATGCCGCGGATGATGACCAGAAAATACCTCAGCGGATTGAGGTAGGTCAGCCACTGGATCGGCTCCGGCATGTTGGCGATGGGAAACATGAACCCGGAAAGGAGCACTGCGGGGAAGTAAAAGAGGAAGGCGCTCATCATAGCCTGCTGCTGGGTTTGACTGACCGTTGAAATCAGGAGCCCGGCGCCCAGCGTCGTCATGAGGTAAAGCGTCGTCGCCAGAAAAAGCAGGACCAGGCTTCCTCGGATCGGCACCTCGAACCAAACAATCCCGATCAGCGTGATGATAATGACATCGGCAAAACCGATCAGGGCGAACGGCACCGTTTTCCCGAGGATAAATTCCAGAGGCGTAATCGGGGTCACCATGATCTGTTCCATGGTGCCGATCTCCTTTTCCCGCACGACGGCCATGCTGGTCAGCATCAGGGTAACGAGCATGACAAGGACGGCGATCACCCCCGGTACATAGAAATTCCGGCTTTCCAGGTTTTCATTGAACCAGGCACGGGTTTGCAGGTCGACCCGGCCCGGCTGTTGCCCCGAACCCGCAAGACGGGTCAGCCGGGTGACCAGAATCTGTTCGGAAAACTGTCCGGCGATCTTCGCACCGTAGTTAAGAACGACCCCCGCCGTGTTGGAGTCGGTCCCATCCAGGATCAGTTGAAACCGGGCCGTCCCACCGGTGCGAAGCGCTTCTCCGAAGCCGCGGTTCATCTGCAGGACCGCCTTGACCAGGCCGCGATCCATGAGCTCCCGGATCCGGCTCTCCCGGTCGATGTATTGGGTGATGTCGAAATATCCCGACCGCTCGAAACGGGTCACGAGTTCCCGGCTGGCGACACTGTTGTCGAGGTCATACACGGCGGTACGGATGTGTCTGACATCCGTCGTCACGGCATACCCGAAGACAAGCGCCTGGATAATGGGCATCAGAAAGATGACGCCCTTCATCCGCGGATCCCGAAAGATCTGGATGAATTCCTTGATGAGCATGTGCTTGATCCGTTCGAGCATGACTACACCTGCTTTTTCTTGAATTTCACATGGGCCAGAACCGTCAAGGCGACCCCGAAGAGCGCCAGGAACCCGGCCTCCAGGGCGAGGACCTCCAATCCGACGCCTTTGAGGTAGATGCCCTTGAGCAGGCTCACGAAGTACCGGGCCGGGATCACATAAGTCAGGACCTGGATGACCGCGGGCATGTTCAGGATTTCATACATGAAGCCGGACAGCAGGAACGACGGCAGAAAGGTCAGCACCATCGCCAGCTGGCTCGCCAGGAGTTGGCTCTTGGTGACGATGCTGATCAGCATGCCCATCGACAGCGCCCCTGCCAGGAAGATCGCCGCCATGCCGAAGAGCAGGGCGACATTCCCGCGCAACGGAACCTGGAAGAGAAATTCTCCCACCAGAACGGCGAGGAGTACGTCGAACATCCCGATGATGAAGTAGGGGATGAGCTTGCCGAGGATCAGTTCGGAACCCTTGACGGGCGTCGAGATCAGCTGCTCCATCGTACCCCGTTCCCATTCACGGGCCACCGTCAGGGAGGTGAGGAGCGCGGCGATCACCATCATGATCACGGCGATCAGCCCCGGGATGATGTAGTTTTTCGAAACCATGTCGGCGTTGTACCAGACCCGCGGCCGCATTTCGAGCGGCGTCGCCGGGGCCCGCCCGCCCATTCTCCGAATCTTCTGGACGGCTATATTCTGCGAGTAGGTTTGCGCCGCGACGTCCGCATATCCCGCCGCCATGGTTGCCGTGTTCGAGTCGCTGCCGTCCACGATCAACTGGACGGATGCGCCAGCCCCGGAGGCGATTCGCCCGGCGAAATTCTTCGGAATGATGACGGCAACGAGGGCCCGGCCCGAATCGACGGCTTTTTCCACCTCCCGGTAGTCGTGAAGGTATCCCCGGATGGAAAAATAGCGGGATCCCTGAAAATGGCTGAGGAACTCCCGGCTGGCCGTGGTTTCGCTCTGGTCCCAGACGACCATTGGAACGTTGTCCACGTCGAGCGTGAGCGCGTACCCGAAAAGGACCAGGAGGAGCATCGGAATGGCAATGGCCATGGCGAGGCTTCTCGGATCGCGCAGGATATGGAGAAACTCTTTTCGGGCCACCGCTGCGACGCGCAAAGGCTTCATCCGCGCACCTCCGACTGGGGTTTCTCCGCCCGGTCGCGGGCCTCGATCAGAGAGACAAAAACGTCCTCCAGCGAGGGAACGATCTGTTCGACCCGTTCAACCCTGTAGGCGCGTTCCTCGAGCCTCCTGCCGATGGCTGCGATGGCCGTTGCGGCGTCCTGGACAACGACGTGGAGCCCCTTGCCGAAAAGAGCCACCTCTTTGATGCCGTCGATCCTTTCGATATCCGCCATCGCGTCTTGAGGCCTTTCGCAGAGGACCTCCAGCAGGTCTTCCTTCATGAGTTCCGTCTTGAGCGCTTCGGGGGTTCCGCTGGCGATCAGTTCGCCCCGATAGATCAGTCCCAGCCGGTCGCAGTACTCCGCCTCGTCCATGTAATGGGTCGTGACGAATACGGTGACCCCTCTGGCGGAAAGCTGGTATATCAATTCCCAGAATTTACGCCGGCTGATGGGGTCCACGCCGGAAGTCGGCTCGTCAAGAAAGATGATCGGCGGTTCATGGAGAATGGCGCATCCCAAGGCCAGCCTCTGCTTCCACCCTCCGGACAGGGTGACGGTTTTCGAATGCCGGTGTTCCTTGAGGCCGGCCATCACGATGGCCCACTCCTTTCGCTGAGCCCTTTTCTCTGCGGGGATACGGTAGATCCCGCCGTAGAAATCGATATTCTCCTCGACGGTCAGGTCCTCGTAGAGGGAAAACTTCTGGCTCATGTAGCCGATATGGGATTTGATCTGCTCCGCCTGGGTCAGGATGTCGAAGCCCGCCACCGTGCCCGCGCCGTCGCTGGGGGCGAGGATGCCGCAGAGCATCCGGATCGTGGTCGACTTTCCCGCGCCGTTGGGGCCGAGAAATCCGAAGATCTCTCCCCGCGGGACTTGAAAGCTGACCCGGTTCACCGCGATGAACCCGCCGAAGCGCCGCTCAAGATCCTTGACGGCAACGGCCGTTTCTTGCCCCGGTTCACTCATGGGTCAACCCCTTTTCCTCTTTTGCGCCGACCACCGAGATGAAAACATCCTCCAGACTCGGCTCGACGGCCCTTGCCCCGGCCAGTTTGATCCCGCTCCCGCCAAGGATTTCTGCCGACAGGGCGATGATCGTATCCGGATCGTGAGTCACCACATGAACGCGGCTGCCGAATAGCCCCACGGACCCGGATGGGAACCGGTCCTGAAGCAAAGCCGCGGCCCTGCGGGGCTCGGTCGCGCGGATTTCAACGATCGTTCCCTGCATGAGCGTTTTTAATTCGCCCGGCGTTCCCAGGGCAAGGAGCTTGCCCTTATGGATCAGGCCGACCCGGTTGCACCGTTCTGCCTCGTCCAGATAGGCGGTGGAGACGAAGATCGTGACCTTCTCCCGGAGCAGTTGATAGAGTATCCGCCAGAAGTCGCGGCGTGAAACGGGATCGACCCCGTTGGTCGGCTCGTCCAGAAAGAGCACCTTGGGGATGTGAATCAGGGCGCAGGCCAAACCGAGTTTTTGTTTCATTCCGCCGGAAAGGTTCCCGGCCAGGCGTCTCTTAAAGGGCGTCAGGTTGCTGAAAGCAAGCAGCCGGTCAACCTTCTCTTCCCTTCCTTTTCGCGACACGCCATAGATGTCGGCGTAAAAATCGATGTTCTCCATCACCGAAAGGTCGGGGTAAAGGCCGAACCGCTGGCTCATGTAGCCGATGTCCTCTTTGATGGCCTCGGCGTCCCTTACAGTGTGGTGGCCGGTCACCCAGGCATCCCCCGCTGTGGGATCCACGATGGCGGTCAACAGGCGCATGGTCGTTGTTTTTCCGGCGCCGTCCGGACCGACGAGGCCGAATATCTCCCCCTCCTGGACGGTAAACGTGAGGTCTTCAACAGCCGTCAAGTCGTTAAAGGATTTCGTCAGGGCCTCCGCCCGGATGACCTCCATCGCCTGCCCCGCTCCTATTTCCCCGTCATGATGACGGCATCGGCCGGCATGCCGGCCTTCAATTCCATCGTGGGATTGGCGAAGTCCACTTTCACCCGGTACACCAGTTTGACCCGCTCCTTTTCCGTCTGTACATTCTTGGGGGTAAATTCAGCCTGGGAAGAGATAAAGGAGATTTGGCCTTCATACGCCTTGCCCGGATAGGTGTCGGTGGTTACACGAACCTTCTGACCGATTTTCACCCGTCCCAGGTCGGTCTCGTTGATATAGGCGCGAAGCCATACGTTTTCCAAATCCCCTACGGTCACAATCGGCGTACCCGGGGCAACATACTCCCCCGCCTCGACGTTTTCCGAAAGGACGACCCCGGCAAGGGGGGAAAGCAGCGTCGCATAGCCCAGCCGTGTCGCGGCCATGGCAACCGCCTCTTGACTCTGCTTCAGGCGTGCCCGTGCCTGATCGATGGCCTCGCGTCGAGGTCCTTTCTTGACTAGGGAGTAGCGTTCCCTGACCTCATTCAGGGACGCCCGCGCCTGGTCGATCGCTTCCCGGCGGGGCCCCTCCCGGACAAGCTTCAGGCGCTCCGCATCCTCCTGCAACTTTCCTGCGGCAACTTCATAGGCGGTCCGGGAGGCCTCAAACTCGCGGGCGGATATCACGTCCTTTTCGTAGAGCTGTTTTTGCCGCTCATAATCCGTTTTCAGGCGGTCGCGATCGGCTTGCGCCTTTTCAGCCGCCGCCGTCGCGACGGCCACTTCCTGAGGTCTAGAACCTGCAAGCAGTTCGTCGAGACGGGCCTGGGCCTTCTGAACACCAGCCTCAGCCTGGGCGATTTCCTCGGTTCGCGATCCAGCCTCGAGCTCGGCAAGGAACGCACGTGCGGCCTGCTCTTCCGCCCTTCGAATGGCCACTTCCCGACTCAGTTCAGCCTGATCCAGTAAGGCGACAACCTGCCCCGCCTTGACCCGCTCACCTTCGGAGACCAGACGCTTTTCTACCCGCCCGGGAATCTTGAAACTCACCTCCGCATCGGTGATTTCGATATTGCCCGAAACACGGATTCCATTCGGATCGGTCTGCGCGCGAATTTGAACGAACTTGTAGATCGCGACGGCCGCGATGATGAGCGCCGCAAGCAGAATGATCCGTTTCTTCTTGCTCATTGATGCACCTCCCTCACGACTGACTTCCCTTCCTTCTTGATATGATCCCGCATGGTCGGTGAATACAATAAACGGGGCCAACGGTCCTTGACTCACGTCAAGAGACAAATCATTCGACGGCACTCAGGCAAGCTGACCAACCAGCTTCCTGCCATACTCGACGCAGGATTCCACACTCTGCTGATTCGGGTTCCACAGGCAGCGCAGGCCCTCGTCCACCACCTGAAAACCAGCCGATTCAAGCTGCCCTTTGATCACCTTGACCGATTCGCCGCTCCAGCCGTAACAGCCGAAGGCCGCCGCCTTCTTGTTCTTGAACTTCAATCCCTTCATCTCTTCCAACAGCCCGGCGATCGATGTCAGGACACCACGGTTGATCGTCGGCGAGCCGACCAGGAGGGCGCGGGATTTGAAGATCTCCGTCATGACGTCGTTTCGGTCCGACTTGGCCAGGTTGAAGAGCTTCACGTTGATCCGGGGATCGGCCTCGTGGAGCCCTGCGGCGATGTTCTCCGCCATGACCCGCGTCCCGTTCCACATCGTGTCATAGACAAGGGTGATTTGGTTCTCCTGGTAGCTGTCCGCCCACTTCAGATATTGTTGGACGATTTGCACCGGGTTATCCCGCCAGATCACGCCATGGCTCGTGCAGATGATGTCCACGGGGAGGTTGAAGGCGAGGACTTCCTGGATCTTCTTCGTCACCTGCTCACTGAAGGGGGTCAGGATGTTGGCGTAGTACTTGATGCACTCCGCCATCAGCTCCGCCTGATCGACGAGATCGTTGAACAGCAACTCCGAGGCATAGTGCTGGCCGAAGGCGTCGTTGCTGAAAAGGACATTGTCCCCCGTCAGATAGCAGAACATGGTATCCGGCCAGTGAAGCATCGGGGCCTCGACGAAGATCAGCTCCTTGACCCCCAGGCTGAGTTTATCCCCGGTCTTGACCGGATGGAAGTTCCAGTCTTTGTGGTAATGGCCCTTGAGAGACTTGACGCCGTTTGCCGTGCAGTAGATCGGCACATCCGGAATGCGGCTCATCAGTTCCGGGAGCGCCCCGCTGTGGTCGCTCTCCGCGTGGTTGGCGATAACGTAGTCGATCTTCTTCAGAGCGATCGTCTTTTCGAGGTTCTCGACGTACTCCCCGGCGTAGGGCGCCCAAACCGTGTCAATCAAGGCGACCTTCTCCTCCTCGACCAGGTAGGAGTTATAGGTGGAACCACGGTGGGTCGAATACTCGTCCCCGTGGAACTTCCGAAGCTCCCAGTCGATCTTCCCGATCCAGGAGACGTTGTTTTTGATAGGTCGTTTCATCCGCTTGTCCTCCTTTTGGCGGCTGCTTATCGCCTCTTGGCTATTTCCGGCGGGTCACCGCCACGTTGTAGAACTGGGGCTCCGGCATCCCGTCGATCAATTTTTCCACCTGACCAAAGAGGGCCTGCCGTTCATCGCTCAGGTGCATGGCCATGAAGGTCTCCTGCGATTCGTGCTCGACGACGGCGGCATAATGGCCTGCCTCATCCGTCGCCTTGAGCAGCGTCCGGGAGATGAACCCCGGATGTTTGGCAAAGACCTCGCTGGAGCGCCGGAACCATGCGATGAGTTCTTCTTCTTTCCCCACCTTCAGGGAGGGAAATTGGATTAGATTCACGAAGCGCCCCTCCATCCCCTTTCCTGCGGTCCCGCCCTCTTTGAGGGCATCCGGATGGGGTGTCTTGATCACCAGAAACACCAGCCGTACCGGGGATTCGTTCCTGATGCTCATGGTGGAATTCAGAGGAATGCGCAGGAGATTCCCCGCCTCCAATTTCATCGTCTCCGCGCCGACGGCGAAGGTCCCCTCTCCGGAAATCACCTGGAGGGTCACGTTGGAATTTGCCCGATGCTCGGGGACATTCTGCCCCGGTTCCAGGCAAACCTGGTTGATCAGCAGGAAGGGTTCGTCGATCAGGTTGGTCATCCCCCGCCCCTCCTTCTTGAACGCCTCTTTCTCCTTCAGATTGATCCTCTCCATGTTGTGTACTCCTTTCGTTATGCCCTGCCGTATGGCTCTTGCCGGCGGCATTCCACCGGTTCATGATTCCAGTGTACGAGCAAAGTTCGTCAGGACCTCGGGACCTTCGGACTTCACGACCACGGTGTCCTCGACGCGTACGCCCCAGGGTCCGGTGTAGAGGCCGCAATTCCCCACGGCGATGACCACGTTGGCTTCCAATGGCGGCGGGGCCTTCTCTCCGTG
This sequence comes from Syntrophales bacterium, assembly GCA_023229765.1. Classification (NCBI taxonomy): domain Bacteria; kingdom Pseudomonadati; phylum Thermodesulfobacteriota; class Syntrophia; order Syntrophales; species Syntrophales bacterium. The sequence goes on from JALNYO010000019.1 coordinate 59,941, forward strand.
GAAGAAGGCGTGCCCGGGCGGAAGGGGCGCCTCCTCGAATTCGATGCCGACGCCGTGGATCGTCGGGCCGAAGAGGTGCTCGCCGTGCCCCGCGTCGCGGATGATGCCGTGCAGGGTGTCGTCCAGATCCGTCATGCCGACGCCGGTCTTCACCTGGGCGATGGCTCCCTGCTGCGCTTTCAGAAAGAGATCGTAGGCGGTCTGCTGCTCCGTGGTCGGTTTCCCGGCGCAGACGGTCCGGCATATATCGGCGCTGTAGCCGTTCACGATCGGGTGGATGTCGATCATGACCAGGTCGCCTTCCTGAATCCGGCGCTGCGTAGGCAGACCATGGGCGATGTTCGTCCGGGGACCGGAGGAAACGTACGTCCGCCAGAACTCGTCAGCGCCGGCTTGACGCATGGCATATTCCGCCTCTGCTGCAACCTGGCTTTCGGTCAGTCCCGGCTTGAGACACCGGACGGCGGCGGCCATCCCTGCCACGGCAACGTCTGCAGCGGCCCGGATCCTTTCAATCTCGCCGTCCTCCTTGACGATCCTCAACCCGGACAGGATGGGCGTGCAGTCTTTTGCGACCACCTTCTCTGGTTTCCCGTGAGGATGGGTCAGCATGCCCATCATGGAGTGGGTCAGAAAGGTGTATTCCAACCCTACGCTTCCTTCCTGAATCTCGAAATGTTTGAAATGGTGGGCGATGGAATGGATCATCCCCACCTCATCCTCGAAGCCCGTAATGTGGTCAAAACAGGCAAGCCTTTTAACGTCCGCCACGTCCGTGGAGGGGACCCCCAGGGCGACCTTCCCCTCTTTGGTGATCATGGCATAGGCGCACAGGCGTCCGTCACCCGTCAAATAGGCCATGTTCGCCGGTTTGGCCAGGAGCAGAACGTCGAATCCGGCCGCCTTCATCAGCCCGGCGCAGCGCTGAACGCGCTCGGAATAGGGAGAGCAAGTCATTGGAACCTCCTTTCGTTTCTGCGATAGATAAGGCCTTCCCCCATACCGATTGATCAGTGTCCGCCGTGTTTCCCGCCAATGAGGCCGTGCAAATTTTCTACGTAATGTGTGAAAATGACGTAGTCTTTGACGTATTCACGACCTTCCGCTACGGAGTTTTCAGCATGCTTTTTCCTTTCGCTCGTCTCCTTAAAGCGTTCGCGAATGCCCTTGGCCATGGCTTTCGTCAGGACATCAACCAACTTATCCACCGATCCGCTTTCCAAAGCCTTGTCGGCTAAGGCAACAGCAGGGTCTACAGCGACACCGGGCTTCAAACCGGTATAGGGTGCTCCTTCGCCGGCGCGATGAATACGGACGAGCGTTTCGAAAAAGTACGTATCGGCCAATTCCTTGGCCTCGGCACCCTTGACACGAACGGCAAGCGTCTTCTGAAAAGCAGTCAGGATCTCCTTTTCATCTTTTGGCTGCACCCATTTAAGCAAGGGAGTCACATCGCCTTTTTCAAACGCCATTCTTGCCGTTTGCACAACCGGGCCGTCAAGTGTGTCGCAGTGAGCATAAGTCACGGCGGGCAGACAGAAAAAGAGGGAAACAAACAACGCGGACAATACGATGAAACAGGGACTCATTTTGACACCTTTCATGGTTCTTTCTCCTTTGGTTTCTGTTGTGATTTTAAAATCGTTTGAAAGAAAGGTCCTACAAGACGACGCGCCGCACCGAAGGTCTTTCTATTCTTGTCTGCCACAGCCAAACTATTTCGTCGTGATACACCTTTCCAAATTCTTCCAGAGCTTCATCCCCTGATCAACCGGCGAAAATGAAAAGCCATTCAGAGACCATTTCAGAGCCGTGACTTGGATCAGGCCGACAATCGTCAGCGCCAATGCTTGCGGCTCCATATTTTGCTTGATTATCCCTGCGTCTTGCCCCTCCCGAATGAGCGAAGAAATTTCTTGGGTATAAGAATTTATGACTCTTAGTAATTTCTCCTTTAATGGCACATTGGTAATGTGCATCTCCTCGGAAAACACAAGCCTTGGGATTCCCTTGTTATTTTGTGTGTATTCGAGATGACGTCTGACAAGTCTTGTCAGTTTCAGGAGGGGGTCTTCAGGGGCCGCGCCGCGCACCGCCCTAAGATTCTGAAGAAGATCAGCGCCGATCTTAGCCACGACGCTGTTGAGAATTTCGTTCTTGTTTTGAAAGTGCCTGTAGAGATTGGCGCCGGATATCCCGACACGCCCTGCTATGGCCGAAGTCGTGAGCCCCTTTACACCATCGCCGGCAATGATATCGAGGGCGGCTTGCGTGATCTGCGCCCGCCTGACTTCAGTGTCAACTTTCGAACATCCTTTCAGCATATCCATCACCCATCATTAATGTGAAAGCACATTTACATTTTAGGGCATGAACCGCAGCGTGTCAATCCCGAATTTGTGCATTGTCGTTTATACGAAGTTATCTACCCCGCTGCAAGGCGTCCCCGAGTCTCTGCGGAAACGACAGGAGCAGGGAAAGAGGCGGGACGCCTATACCAGTAGCCCCCCATTGGAATGCTGATCGCCGGTAACCTACCCTATCAGAACCACCCTCGCCGATCTCGGGTTTCATCTCTTGATCTTGGTTTTCCGAGCGCCCGACCGGACGGTCCCGACCGGAGGGAGAGGCCGTCCGGCGCCCTGGAATCCGCGTGAGCGGTTTCGAGGGCGAGGGTGCGAAAAGGGAGACGTGTCTCGTCCGGAGCGAAGCGGAGGGCGAGTCACAGCGACCGAAAAGAAACTAGTCGCCCGTAGCCGCCTGTCTCCGACGAAGGAGGTGACAGGCGGCTGCGGGCCACCATCGCGCAGGAGAGCGGAGCGTCCGCAGGGTTTCGCGGTCGCGGAGCCGACTGCGCAACAGCCCGCGAACCGGGGCGTCCGCGCGAAGCGAGGTCGCTCCGCGAGCGGGCAAAGAACAGAAAACCGGAGGGCCAAGGCAGTCAGCGCGAAGCGTCTGTCTGCCGACGGCCCGGAGCACCAAACAAAAGCGGCTGAGCGGAGCGTCCGCGGGTTTATGCGGTCGCGGAGCCGGCCGCAACGCCCGAGGACCGGCAGTCTGAGCGCAGCGAAGTCTGCCGGGACCGGGCAAAAGAAAAGTACAAAATGCCGGAGGGGCGGGCCTGTCGCCGCGCAGCGGTCGTCAGGCCCGCCCCGGAGGCAGGGAGGGAGCCCCTCTGGGGCGGACGGGCGCGGATGCCAAGCGGCCGGAGGGGCAGAGCGCAGCCCGGCCCCGACGGACGATGGCACCCGCGAGGGAGGGCGGGGGAAAACGGCGCGGCTGGCGGTGCACCAAGCCGGAAGGAAGCGACGCCGCGGCGCGACCCCGGCGACTGCAACGCCGGACGCCTACCCCACAGGTCTTTGAAACGAGCACGCAGAACAAGCCGATTAGGTTACGCACAAAGCATGCGGCCGGGAAATAAAACACCGCGCGAGGATGAGCAAGGGCGGTGCCGGTCCCTGGGGCAGCGGAAAGGGCCGGCGACGCCCTTGCCCGAGCGCGGAAGGGAGAATGCAGGGGCCGTGACAGGGCTGGAGCAGAGGAATGCCCTGGCGCGGCCCCTGCTTCCGCCTGATGGGGTGGCGGGCGGGAACTCCCCTATTCAACTCCCCTTCTTCTCCCTCGGATTGCCGTTCATGAGAAACACGACCGGAGGCCTCAGTCGCCTTCAGCCACTGACACCCGGCGGTTCTGACCCAACGGGATCGAATATCAGGCGACAAGATGATTTTTTAGACGTAAACGAGGAAAAGGTGTATAATGATTCGTAGCTTCAATGCATAAAGTCGTATGTGCAGGGAGCAAGGAGGGACCTATGAAGACCTACGAGAAAATTGAGATGAATCCGCAGATCATGTTCGGGAAACCGGTCATCAAAAACACGCGGATCACCGTAGAGCAGATTCTCCGGAAGCTGTCCGGCGGGATGACCATCGAGGAGATCATCAAGGATCATCCCCATCTGACCCCGGAAGATATCTATTCCGCTCAGGCCTTTGCCGCCGATTATCTGGCCGACGAACAGATCGCTTTTGGATAACGGGTGAATCCGTGAAATTTCTTGCCGATGAGTGCTGCGACGCGGGTATCGTGGCCAGTCTCCGGACTGCCGGCCACGATGTCTTCTACGTGTCCGAACAGCATGCAGGCATCTCCGATGATGAAGTCCTGCAAACCGCCTTTCGCGAAGGTCGCATCCTGCTGACGGAGGACAAGGATTTCGGGGAGCTCGTTTACCGTCTGAAGAAACCCGCCTATGGCATGATTCTGATCCGCATCGACGTCCGGGACAGACACCGAAAATGGCCGCGCGTGGAAGCGCTGATCGCTAAGCATCAAGATCGATTGCCTGGACATTTCGTGGTGGTCGATCTGAACAAATATCGTTTCCGCCCGCTGATCTTCAACCAGTCCCTTCGATAGCCTCAAATAATTCTTGTGTGATTCGCGAATCGCGAATATAAGAGAGCCATGATTCTTAAACCCCAAGACATCTATATCCTTTTGAAGCTTGTTGCCATGGGTGAAAGCCAGTGGTCCTATGCCTCCGTGGCCGGCGATCTGTTCATGAGCGCCTCCGAGGTCCATGCAGGCATCAAACGGGCCATCGCCGCTCGTCTGATGGCGGCGCAAGGAGGACAGCCCCTGAAGAAATCCCTGGAGGAGTTCCTCATTCATGGCGTCAAGTACGCCTTCCCGCCTGACCACGGCGGACTGACCCGGGGCGTGCCCACGGGGTATGCAGCGCCGCCGCTCAAGGACATCATTACCCAGCCGAACGAACCGCCCCCTGTCTGGCCGGATCCGGAGGGCGACACCCGCGGCTATGAGTTTTCGCCCCTGTACAAGACGGTACCCAAGGCTGCCATAAAAGACGCAAAACTCTATGAACTGCTGGCGATCGTGGACGCCATCCGCGATGGAAGAGCGCGGGAAAGGGATATCGCCATCAAGGAACTCAAGGCACGGTTGGGATCAGGATGATCAAATACCAGGGACACCATAGGGGCAGCCAAACGACGCCATGAGTGAAACCGGAGCCACCGACACCACCACCGCCTTCATCGCCCGCTGGGAACCCTCAGGCGGAAAAGAGCTGGCGAACTACCAGTCCTTCCTGATCGAACTGTGCTCCCTCTTGGGCGTCGCGCCGCCGGACCCGACCACGGCCGACGACCGGCACAACGCTTATGTCTTCGAGCGCTCCGTCCCCTTTCTCCACAGCGACATCGGCAGCGGCACCGGCCGGATCGACCTCTACAAACGCGGCTGCTTCGTCCTGGAGACCAAGCAGGGCGTCGACCGCCATATTGAAACCGATCCGTACCTGAAATCCGACACGCAGACGCGCAAAGGCCATGCCGTGCGCGGCACAGGCGGCTGGGACGCGGCCATGTACCGGGCCAAGGAACAGGCCGAGGGATACGCCCGCAGCCTCTCGCCCGAAGAGGGCCGCCCTCCCTTTCTGGTGGTCGTGGACGTCGGGCACTGCATCGAGCTATACAGTGAATTCTCCTGCACCGGCGGCATCTACCGTCCCTTCCCGGACTCCGTGTCCCACCGCATTCCCCTGAGGAAGCTGGCGGACGCCGGGATCCGCGACTGCCTCCGCCGCGTCTGGACCGATCCCCTCAGCCTGGATCCCTCCCGTCGTCACGCCAAGGTGACCCGGGAGTTGGCCGTGAAGCTCGCTGACCTGGCCAAGTCCCTTGAGTTCACCGGGCATACGTCGGAGCGGGTCGGCGAATTTCTGATGCGCTGCCTCTTCACTTTCTTTGCCGAAGACATCGGGCTCATCCCGGAGAAGAGCTTCTCCACCTTGATCGAAGGGCTGCGCGGGAACACGGAGCTTTTCCCCGACACCGTCGAGGACGTCTGGGAGGCCATGCGCGACGGGTCGAAATCGGTCGCCCTCCGCCGGCAGCTCCTCCATTTCAACGGCGGTCTCTTTGAAAAGGCCGAGGCCCTGCCGCTGAACGATCTCCAGCTCGAACTCCTGATCGAAGCGGGCAAGGCGGACTGGCGCCACGTGGAGCCAGCCATCTTCGGCACGCTGCTGGAGCGCGCCTTGAATCCCCTGGACCGGCACAAGCTCGGCGCCCACTACACCCCCCGCGAATACGTGGAGCGGCTGGTCCTTCCCGCGGTCATCGAACCGCTGACCGCCGAATGGGAGGCCGTGAAGGCCAAGGCCGTGGCTCATCTCCGCAAGGACCGCGTGGCAGCGGCCAAGAAGCTGCTCAAGGGCTTTCATCACCGCCTCTGCACCGTCCGGATTCTGGATCCGGCCTGCGGAAGCGGCAACTTCCTCTACGTCGCCTTCGAGCACCTGAAAAGGCTGGAGGGGGAAGTGCTCACCTTCCTGGCCGATCTTGGCGAACAGCATCGGTTGGAGCTGGAGGGCGTCACCGTGGACCCCCATCAGCTACTGGGTCTCGAAGTGAATCCCCGGGCCGCAGTCATCACGGACATGGTGCTCTGGATCGGCTACCTCCAATGGCATTTCCGCACCCACGGCAACGTCATGCCCCCGACGCCGGTGATCCGAAAATTCCGCAACGTGGAGTGCCGCGACGCCGTGCTGGCCTGGGACTCCACAGAGCCCCTGACGGACGGCGACGGGAATCCCGTCACCCGCTGGGATGGCGTGACGGTCAAGACCCACCCCGTCACCGGCGAGGAAATTCCCGACGAGACCGCCCGGATTCCCTTCTTGCGCTACACCAATCCCCGGCCGGCCGCCTGGCCGGAGACGGACTATGTGGTCGGAAATCCGCCCTTCATCGGCAACTGGCGCATGCGGCAGGCCCTGGGAGACGGCTATGCCGAGGCCCTGCGCCGCACCTATCCCGACGTATCCGAAAGCGCCGATTACGTCATGTATTGGTGGCATTTGGCCGGAGCATTGGCTCGGGCAGAGAAGATCCAGGCTTTCGGCTTCATCACCACCAACAGTCTGCCCATGATCAACAACCGCAAGATCTTGCAGCATCATTTGACTGCGGAGCCGCCCCTTTCCGTAGTCTTTGCTGTGCCCGATCATCCCTGGGTAGATAGCGCCGATGGCGCGGCAGTCCGGATCGCCATGACCGTGGGCCGCCGGGGCGACCTCACTGGCCACCTCTGCCGGGTGCTCTCCGAGGCGCCGGGCGGCAACGAAGGAATGAAGGTCACCCTGTCCGAGGAGACGGGAAAGATCCTTCCCGACCTCACCATCGGCGCGGACGTGGCCGGGGCTCAACCGCTACGAGCCGGTCTTGGACTGAGCTGTCCCGGTGTCAAACTTCATGGCTCTGGCTTCATCGTGACCCCGGAGGAGGCAAAAGCCCTGGGGTTGGGCCGCACCGAAGGACTGGAGAGATATATCCGACCCTACCGCAACGGCCGCGACCTGGCCCAGTCCCCCCGCGGCGTTTTGGTGATCGATCTTTTCGGCCTGGCCATCGAGGAGGTCAAGTGCCGGTTTCCCGAGGTCTACCAGTGGGTCCTGGAGCGGGTCAAGCCGGAGCGGGACGCAAAGGGCTACAGCAAAGACGGAGCAGGCTATGCAAAACTCTGGTGGCTCTTCGGCAAACCACGACAAGAACTGCGCAAGGCCCTTGCCGGCCTTCCTCGCTACATCGCCACCGCGGAGACGACCAAACACCGGGTCTTCGTATTTCTCGATCAGGAGATCCTTCCGGACAACAAACTGGTCGCTATCGCCAGCGACGACGCTTATCACCTGGGCGTTCTCTCCAGCCGGATACATGTCGTCTGGGCCCTGGCGGCCGGCGGCCATCTAGGCGTCGGCAATGATCCGGTGTACAGCAAAACCCGCTGCTTCGAACCCTTTCCCTTTCCGGCCCGCGACGAGGCCCAAACTGCACTCATCCGTCAACGTGCCGAGTCTCTGGACGCCCACCGCCGACGGCAGCAGTCCCTGCACCCCGGCCTGGGTCTGACGGACATGTACAATGTTCTGGAGAAACTGCGCGCGGGTAAAGCGCTCGCCCCCAAGGAGCGTACCATCCACGACCAGGGTCTGGTGGGGGTCCTGAAACAGCTTCATGACGATCTGGACGCCGTGATCTTTAGCGCCTACGGCTGGCCCGCGACCCTGACGGATCAGGAGATCCTGGAGCGCCTCACGGCCCTGAACCGGGAACGGACCCAGGAAGAGAAGGAGGGCTGCGTCCGCTGGCTGCGTCCGGCGTTTCAGAATCCCTACGGCACAGCGACTGAGGTCCAGACGGAGATCGCGCTGGTCAGGGAAGAGACGCTCCCGCTGGCAGCGCCCCTGCCCAAAGACCATACGACCCAGCTCCAGGCCGTCCGGCTGGCCCTATCCGCTTGCCAGGGGCCCGTCAGCGCCGGCGAGGTGGCGGCCCGCTTCTTGAAGGCGCGCACCGCCAAAGTGTCAGCGCTCCTCGATGATCTGGTGAAGCTGGGCCTGGCCAAGAAGGAGGGGGAGAGGTATCTCGCGTGACCCCGGTCATGCCAGAACCGTGCAATCCCTACCTGCTACCGGGCGGTCGCGTTTGCTATTTTCCCATGATAAGGCTATCATTTCACGAAAGGAGGTGAAAGGGATGACCTCGAAAACAGAGGAACTTTCAAAGAGGATTGAGGAATTGCCGGATACGGAGAAGGCGATGCTCGTCGATATTATCCTGGCAAAACTGGACAAGCCGGATGCGGATCTGGAAAAGCTCTGGGCGGACGAGGCGACCAGGCGATGGACTGCATACAAAGACGGCCGTCTCAAAACGCTGCCCTATGACGAGGTAATGGCGAGGTATCGAAACCGATGAAGGTGCGTTTCCTGGAATTGGCGCGATTCGAATTGGATGACGCCTTTGCCTGGTATGAGGAACAGATGCCGGGGCTTGGCCGGGAATTGCTGCAGGAGGTAGACCGTTCAATCCATCGCGCGACCCGCTGGCCCCTGTCGGGCAAAGTAATCGCTTCGGAGTTGCGGCGTTGCCTGGTCAAGCGGTTTCCCTATGGGATCATTTACGGGATCGAAGAAGATACGCTGGTCGTCGTCTCCATTGCCCATCTGCATCGGAGGCCCTATTACTGGATCGAGCGTTGGGAAAAGGCCGCAAAAGGCGAATGATTCCACTTTGTTCGACTTTTCCTTGCTGCGGGTAGCGGGCGAGGCCCTGGAACGGATGGCACGGCAAGACGATAAAGGAATCTGAGCAGCCGGTCCGGCGCGCAGACAACCGCGTGACCGGCTTGATGAAGATCAGGAGACGGCGACCGTCTCCCCTTTGCGTCTTGCGCTTTCAATGATGGCGCTGACGTCGTCATCCAGCCACCGATGCTCGCCACACGGGACAGGTTCACTGCGATTGTTCGTTCGCGCCGCAAGTCGCCACAGCACCACTGTAGGTTGATATCTTCGCGGCTGCGCCGGTCGTCAAACCTGGGTGAGACAACGAGCAGATCGATGCCGCTCCAGGGATCTCCATTCCCGGCCACCTGGGAACCCGAGCCGAGGGAAGGCAGCATGACCTTGCTCGATGAACAGAGGCGCCATTGTGAACCCGGATCTTGAGAAGCGGCTCAGGACCGTTTATCCCACCGGCCGATTGGAAAAACCGGACAGGAGAAGACTTCGTTGCAAGGCATTCGAAACGGCCGTTTACGGTGCTGTCCGGGAAATTGCGGCCGCCACGTCGGCAGCCTACGATGAATTCCCCGGGTGTTGGTGGGAGATCAGCCGCATCCTTGAGTTTGACTTTACCTTGCCGGGACCCAGGCAAGAGGATTGGGAGCGCCGTTTCGACGATGCCAGGAGAATTGCCTGGCTCAAGGAAAACGATCGCGTTTATGCTGTTCTGAACCTGAAGGTCAGCAAGGTTTACCCGGCCTACTCATTCTGTTTCGCGACCTGGCGGTTGGTCGGCCGGAAGGAAATCGACTGTGACACCTGTTACGGCCTCCCTGGTCCGAGCTGGGCACCCTTTTTCCAAGAGCTGATTGCCCGCTTCAAGCATGTGGGGCTTGTCCAGCTCAAGGAAGGCGAGCGTGAAGAAAAGGTCCCTTTTGTTCGCTGCGAAAAGTGGGATCAGGACGGTGACGAAGACGGGACGATTCTTGTCCCGGTAACAGTGCACCAATGCCTTTTCGAAGAGATCTGATAAGCTATCCCTCCGCAATGCCCCTCCGGTAAAGAAACGTCGGCAGAGCAGAGATCATGCCGACGTTCTTGTACCATGTCCCAATGGGACTGCGCGACTATGAACTATCGCCGCCACTCAGAGGCGTAGGCGGTATCATCCAGGCCCGCTGGGTCCTTGGCGACCGCAGGATCTCTGCGATCCGACCCCGCTTCAAGGCGTCTCCGAGTCGGCGCGGAAACGCCGGGAGCGGGGAAAGAGGCGGAACGCCGATACAGGCACCCCAATGGCTGGCCAAATGCTCCCAGCCTTCCTTCTCAACCACTTCCTCGCTGATCGTGGAACCTGTCTTTTAACCTGGTTTTGGAATGAGCGCCCGACTGAACAGACCCGACCGCAGGGCGGGACCGTCCGGCGCCCTGGAATCCGCGTCAGCGGTTTCGAGGGCGAGGGCGCGAACCCGGTCACCGTGTCTCGTCCGGAGCGAAGCGGAGGGCGAGTCACGGTGACCGAAAAGAAACTGATCGCCCGCGGCCGCCTGTCTCCGACGAAGGAGGTGACAGGCGGCAGGCGGGCCACCTTGGCGCAGGAGAGCGGAGCGTCCGCGGGGTATCGCGGTCGCGGAGCCGACTGCGCAACAGCCCGCGAACCGGTGCGTCCGAACGAAGCGAGGTCGCCCCGGGAGCGGGCAAAGAGCAGAAAACCGGAGGGCCTAGGCAGTCTGCGCGAAGCGCCTGTCTGCCGACGGCCCGGAGCACCAAACAAAAGCGGCCGAGCGGAGCGTCCGCGGGTTTATGCGGTCGCGGAGCCGGCCGTAACGCCCGGGGACCGGCAGTCTGAGCGTAGCGAAGTCTGCCGGGACCGGGCAAAAGAAAAGTACAAAATGCCTCCGGGGCGGGCCTGTCGCCGCGCAGCGGTCGTCAGGCCTGCCCCGGAGGCAGGGAGGGAGCCCCGCCGGGGCGGACGGGCGCGGATGCCAAGCGGCCGGAGGGGCGGAGCGCAGCCCGGCCCCGACGGACGATGGCAGCCGCGAGGGAGGGCCGGGGAGAACGGAGCGGCAGGCGGTGCACAAAGCCGGAAGGGAGCGACGCCGCGGCGCGACCCCGGCGACTGCAACGCCGCCGCCTACCGAACAGATCAGTGAAACGATGGAGCGGCAGGCAACGAGCAGGAAAGCTGCTGACTTGCGGCCTGGAAAGAAAATTGTTAATGATCGGTGCTATAGAGCCAAACCGTGATCGCCGTAATCGAGCCACTTCATGATCGTCGTAATGAGGCCACTTGGTGATCGGCGCAATGGAGCCAGTTGCTGATCGCCGTAATCGAGCCATCCAAACGGCGGGGAATCGGATTCAAAAGGATCTCGGACCATGTGATCAACCTCAGTATACTCCCGGCAAACGAAGCAGACCGGGAGGAGCTGACATGAGCAACAGGAGGTTCGAGATGTTCCATTATCGTCAAGTGATTCATAGGATGCGCATGGGTCAGAGTGATCGAGCCATCGCCCAGACGAAACTGATCGGCCGGACAAAGTGCGCCGAGATCAGAGTGATTGCCGAGAGAAACGGTTGGCTTTCCCCGGGTCTTCTTCCCGAGGATGAGGCATTGGCAGAGGCCTTCGATAAAACGCCTGATCATAATCCAACCCATCAATCGGAGAGCCTGCCGTACGAGCAGCAGATACGGCAATGGTTCAAGGATGGCGTTTGCGGCACCACCATTCATCAGGCCCTGCGGGAGCAGTTCGGTTTTACCGGGAGCTATTCCTCGATCCGGCGGATGCTGCAAAAGCTCCGGGCATCTCAGCCGGTAGCCACCTGCATTCTGGATTTTGCACCCGGTGAGGCGGCGCAGGTCGACTTCGGCAAAGGCCCCGACATCACCGACGCCTTCACCGGTGAGATGATCAAGACCTGGATCTTCGTAATGACGCTCTGTTTCAGCCGTCACCTTTATGCGGAGGTGGTCAGAGATCAGAAGGTATCCACCTGGCTTGCCTGCCACCGGCGCGCCTTCGAATTTTTCGGCGGCGTTCCCGGTAAGATGATCATCGATTATGTGCCACGGAACATAACCTATTTTATGTGGCCAACCGGATTATGTGGTCTTACGCCCTCATTGTCCGCATTGGAGACACATTGCATCGTTTTATGGTAACATAATTTTTCGGTACTCGGTATAGACTCTCTCCATCAAATAT
>JALNYO010000020.1 GCA_023229765.1 Syntrophales bacterium
ATGAAGGGCCTGAAGTTCAGAAGCAAGAAGGCGGCCGCCTTCGGCTGTTACGGCTGGAGCGGCGAATCCGTCAAGGTGATCCGGGCACAGCTCGAAGCGGCGGGATTCCAGGTCGTGGACGACGGCCTGCGCTGCCTATGGAACCCGGACGCCGATAGCATCGCAAACTGCGTCGAATACGGAAAGAAGCGGATGTTCTTTACGACAACAAGTCAATGCTTAAAGTATTTGAAAAGGCGTCCTTTCCGATCAATGCCGTCATCAAATACGGGGTTTACAAACTGGAAATACCCTTCAAAAAAACATGGTTACCCTTGCAGCATTGATGCCCTCGTCAAAAGTCGAAAAATAGCTGCTTTGTCATTGCAAACGTTGCGCAACAATCCCGTTGAATTCTCAGGGACGAAGTGATAGCGGAGCCATGCGTCTGATGTTTTTTAATTTATTCAAAAATAGAGGAGATCGATAATGAAATATTTGCGAATGCCTGTTTTTTGCCTTTTAGTGCTGCTGTTTTTCGTACAGTTTTCCTGGGCGAAAGACAACTACCGTATTGCCGTTTTGCCTTTTTCTGTCCATAGTGCCGAAAATATTGATTATATCAGACAGGGCACTGAGGATATGCTGCTATCGAGACTTTCCCTGAATGAAAAGATGACGATTATCGGGAAGGATACGCTCCAGCCCTTGATAAAAGAAATAGCGGGGCAGGAGCTCACCGCTGCAGGCGTATCAGCTCTCGGCAAAAAGCTGAATGCCGATTATGTGGTCTGGGGAAGTCTCACAAAAATCGGCGCGATAATAAATATTGACGGTAAATTGCTGAATGCGGCAAACAGTTCTACCGATGTAAATTTCTCCGCGCAATGCAGCCTTGACGACATAATCCCCCGAGTCAACGATTTTTCGGAAAGAATAACAGCGCAGATATTGGGCGTTCAGCCTCTGGCTGCCGCAGGTCAGCCGACCACAAATGAAATCATTGTCTCCCGCAAGCCCTCCCCAACGGCAAAAAGGGAATCTGAAATCATTTCGGCAATGGGAAAAGGCAAGAAGGGCACATTTACTTCCTCGATTAACCCCTACTTTATCAACGCCGAACAGCCGCTTGACCGTAAAACCTTTTGGAAAAGCCAGCAGTTTTCCAATGAGTTCAGGGGAATTGATATCGGGGATGTAAACGGGGACAAGCTGAACGAAACGGTCTTTATCGATACCAAAAATATTTTTATCTATCAAAAAAAAGGCGACTCCTTCAAACTCCTCCAGCAAATTGCCGGGAAAAAGTATGACAATTATCTCAGCCTTGATGTTGCTGATATCAACGGCAACGGGATCAAGGAAATAATCGTGACGACCTATTCGGGGCAGGAGATTATTTCTTTTGTGATGGAATACCGAAACGGCAAGTATGAAACTATAGCCACCAATCTCCCTTGGTTCCTGCGCGTAATCCAGAATGGCGATTCCGAGCCAGTTCTTTTGGGACAGAGACGCGGTCTGGAAGAACCCTTCGACACGCCTATTTATGAAATTTTCTGGAGTGACGGAAGGTACCAGGAGCGAAAGAGAATGAATATTCCCCAGGGGCTTTCCATATACGGGCTTACCATGGACAAACTGGGCGCGAGCGGTGCGGAAAGGATAATCGCGTTAAACAGTGACGATTATCTCTGCATCTTTGAACAGACTACACAACCTCTGTCCAAGGTCTTGGTCTTTGGCGGCAGTGAGGAATTTGTCTGGAAGAGCGAGGAGAACTTTGGCGGAAGCAACACCTCTATCGAGCCCGTAAACATAACGCATTCGGGAGAAGCGGACAACCGGACTTATTTCATAAATTCGCGAATCATTACCTACGATACCAACAGAGACGGCAAACGGGAGATCATTATCCCGAAAAACATCTCTTCCTCTTCGCGGATGTTTCAGAATCTGAAGTTGTTTACGAGCGCCGAGGTATATGACCTCGAATGGGATGGTCTGGGAATCGTGGAAAGCTGGAAAACCAAAAAAATCAACGGTTATGTAGCCGACTTCCAGTTTAAGGATATTGATAATGACGGGGAAAACGACATCGTTCTCGCCCTTGTTCTGTCCACGGGCGGGGCAATACGAGAGCGCAGCGTCATCGTTTCTTATTCCTTGCAGGGCGAATAAACAACGAAGGGTTGACATTTGGCGGGAACTGCTGTCGGGCCTTTTGAAGTAAAAAATGCAAAGATGCAAGAAGCACATTGTGACGCAGTCATAACAAATCGGAAACCGATTTCTGCTTAGGGGAGGCCAAGGAGCCCATGAAATTCTTATCCATTAACCGCCGGGTGTTGGCGCTCTTGGCAGTCGTCGTGCCGCTGCTGGCCCTGTTGATCTACGTGGCATTGCGCTCCGGGCCGCTTGCGCCCATCCCCGTGACCGTGACCACCGCGGAAAGCCGTTCCATCGCACCGGCCCTGTTCGGCATCGGCACGGTCGAGGCCCGCTTTACCTATCGCATCGGACCAACGGTTGCCGGTCGGATCAAACGGGTGGAGGTGCAGGTGGGTGACAGGGTCCAGGCGGGGCAGTTGCTTGGTGAAATGGACCCTGTGGACCTCGACGACCGGGTCGCTGCACAGGATGCCGCGCTCAAGCGCGCCGAGTCGGGTGTGCTGGCCGCCGAAGCCCAGGTACGGGAGGCATCGGCGCGCAAGAGCTATGCCGAAAATCAGGCAAGCCGCTATGAACAATTGCTGCAGGCGCGATCCGTGAGCGAAGAGGCGGTTGAGGGCAAGCGTCAGGAACGCCAGGTGACCGAGGCGAGTTTCGCCGCCGCCCGAGCGAACCTCGATGCCGCGCGCCAGGAGTCGGCGCGGATCCACGCCGACCGCGGGGGGCTGATCCAACAGCGCGCCAATCTGCGCTTGATTGCACCGGTCCGCGGCCTGGTTGCAGCGCGGAACGCCGATCCCGGCACCACTGTGGTCGCCGGTCAGTCGGTAGTGGAGGTGATCGATCCCGCGGGTCTGTGGATCAATGTGCGCTTCGATCAACTGCGCGTATCGGGTCTGCGCACTGGGCTGCCGGTTCAGATCGTGCTGCGCTCGCAAGAGGGGATTCGATTTGCAGGGCGCGTACTGCGCCTGGAGCCGATGGCCGATGCGGTCACTGAGGAAACCCTGGCCAAGGTGATTTTCGATGCATTGCCGAAAAGGCTGCCTCCCGTCGGTGAACTGGCCGAGGTCACGGTTGCGATGTCCGTGTTGCCGGAGACGCCTGTGGTGCCCAATGCCAGTGTGCAGCGGGTCGCCGGCCGTCTTGGAGTCTGGCTGATCGAAGAGGACAAACTGCGCTTCGCGCCGATCAGAGTGGGCGCGACCGACCTCGACGGACGGGTGCAGATCCTCGAAGGGATCAAGGCGGGCGAGCGGGTGGTCGTTTACAGCCAGCGCGCCCTTGGACCCCGCAGCCGCGTCAAGGTTGTTGAGCGCCTGGAAGGGGTTTCGCCATGATCAGTCTTGCAGGCCGCGACATCCTGAATTCCTGGGGGAAGTTTGTCTTTACCGGCGTGGGGCTGGGGCTGTTGATCGGCGTGACGCTGACCATGGCCGGCGTGTACCGCGGCATGGTGGACGACGCCAAAGTGCTGCTCGATAACAGCGGCGCCGACCTCTGGGTGGTGCAGCAGGACACCCTCGGCCCCTATGCCGAGCCGTCCAGCCTCTACGACGACGTTTATCGCACCATTCGCGGAATGCCCGGGGTTGACCGGGCGGCCAACGTCACCTATCTGACTATGCAGGTACGGCAGGGCGAGCGCGACGTACGCGCCATGGTGGTGGGCGTCGTGCCCGGCGGCCCCGGCGAACCCGGGCAGCCCGGCTATCTCATCGCTGGTCGGCAAATCACGCGCAGCCACTATGAGGCCGTCGCCGATGTCGCCACCGGATTTAAACTTGGCGAGCGCATCCATATCCGCCGCAACCACTATGCGGTGGTCGGGCTGACCCGGCGCATGGTCTCCTCCGGCGGCGACCCGATGGTGTTCATCCCGCTCAAGGACGCGCAGGAGGCGCAGTTCCTCAAAGACAACGACGCCATTGCCCAGCAGCGCCGCCGAACTGCCGGGAACCCGGCCTTCAATCGTCCTGGGACGCCGGGTCTTCTCGATGCGGTGCTTGCCTCGCAAAGTGTCAACCCTTACATCAATGCGGTGCTGGTGCAGGTCAAGCCCGGCTTCATCCCCGAGGAGGTGGCTGAACCGATTAGGCGCTGGAAGCGCTTGCAGGTTTATACCCGCGTACAGATGGAAGAGATCCTGATCGGCAAGCTGATTGCCACCGCGGCCAAACAGATCGGCATGTTCCTGGTGATTCTCGCCATCGTCAGTGCCGCCATCGTTGCCTTCATCATCTATACCTTGACTCTCGGCAAGATCCGCGAGATCGCGGTGCTCAAACTAATCGGCACCCGAAACCGCACCATCGCCTGGATGATCATGCAGCAGGCGCTGGGCTTGGGTTTGATCGGCTTCGTCGTGGGAAAGATTGCCGCCACCTTCTGGGCGCCGATTTTTCCAAAATACGTGCTGCTCGAACCGGGCGATGCGCTGCTCGGCTTCGCCGGCGTTTTTGTGATCTGTGCCCTGGCGAGCGTCCTGGCCATCCGCGCCGCCCTCAAAGTGGATCCGGCGGAGGCGATCGGTGGCTGACGTGCTCGAAAAAGGGATCCGCATTGAGGGATTGCGCAAACGCTACGGAAAGGGCGACACCGCTGTCGATGCGCTCAAGGGGGTGGATATGCAGGTCGCCCCCGGCGAGGTGGTCGGGCTGATCGGTCCGTCGGGCTCCGGCAAGAGCACCCTGCTCAAATGCCTGGGCGCCGTGATCGAGCCGACCGCCGGGCGGATGACGCTGGGGGAAGAGGTGATCTATGACGACGGCTGGAAGATTCCCGATCTGCGCGCCCTGCGTCGCGACAAAATCGGATTCGTCTTTCAGGCGCCCTACCTGATCCCGTTCCTCGACGTCACCGACAACGTGGCTTTGCTGCCCATGCTGGCCGGACACCCCAATGCCGAATCCCGGAAGCGCGCGCTGGAATTGCTTGAAGCGCTGGACGTGGCGCATCGCGCCAAAGCCATGCCGTCGCAACTCTCCGGCGGCGAACAGCAGCGTGTCTCCATCGCCCGGGCGCTGGTCAACCGGCCACCGGTGATCCTCGCCGACGAGCCGACAGCGCCGCTGGACAGCGAACGGGCCTTGGCCGTGATTCGCATTCTCAATCAGATGGCCCGCCAATACGAGACCGCCATCATCGTCGTGACGCACGACGAGAAGATCATCCCGACCTTCAAGCGCATCTACCACATCCGGGATGGCAAGACCCAGGAGGAAGCCGGCGAGGGGCGGGCGTTCGAATGAGAACCATGCATTTTTTAGAAACGGAGTCGTCCATGAAAACACCTAGCCGCACACGCCCCATGGGCGCATTGCTTCGACCGGCCTGCTTGGTCCTGTGCGCGGGAATACTGGCCGGATGCGTCGTCGGTCCCGACTTCCAGCGACCCGAGCCGCCGCCGGTTTCCGGCTACACAGCCACGGCCCTGCCTGTGCAAACCGCTTCGGCCCCCGGCAGCCTGGGCGACGCCCAGCGCTTTGTCGCCGGCGGGGCAATCCCCGCCGCCTGGTGGCAGGAATTGGGTTCGGAAAAACTGAATGAGCTGGTACAACAGGCGCTGCAGTCCAGTCCCACACTGGAAGCGGCCAAGGCCACGCTTCGGCAGGCGCAGCGAACCTACGAGGCGCAGGCCGGATCATCGCTGTACCCTCAAGCGACCGGCAAACTGGGTGGACAGCGCCAGAACATCAACAACGCTCCCTCCGGCCAGGAGGGTGGGGAACGTACGTTCGATCTGTACAACACCAGCGTGGGTGTGAGCTACAACCTGGACCTGTTTGGCGGCAACCGCCGCGCCCTTGAAGCTCTTGCCGCTCAGGCGGACTACCAGCGCTACCAGCTCGAAGGTGCGCGCCTTACACTGGCGGCTAATGTGGTGACGACAGTCATCCTTCAAGCGCAACTGGCCGTGCAAATCCAGGCCAGCGAGACCATTCTTACAACGCAGGAAGCACAACTCGCCCTGACGCGCCGGCGTCTCGCACTCGGCGCCGCTTCTCAAAACGACGTCTTGCCGCTGCAAATCCAGTTGGAGCAGATCCGTGCCGGCATACCACCGCTACGCAACCGGCTGGAGCAGACAAATCATCTGCTGGCGATGCTCATCGGCCGGCCGCCGGGGAGCACCGCCATGCCGCAATTCGCCTTGGCCGATTTCATCCTGCCGACCGAATTGCCGCTTCGCGTGCCCTCCGAACTGGCGCGGCGGCGTCCGGACATTCAAGCTTCTGAAGCATTGCTGCACGCCGCCAACGCCCAATACGGCGTGGCCGTGTCCAAACAGTACCCGCGGATTACACTCAGCGCCGATCTTGGATTTCAAGCCCTCACTGCCGCCAGTCTGTTCGGCAGCGGCTCACTGGTCTGGGGGCTTGCGGGACAACTGGCGCAACCCCTCTTCAACGGAGGACTTCGAGCCGAAGTGCGTGCCGCCGAATCGGGATTCGACGCCGTCGCGGCCAACTATCGCCAGACCGTTCTGCAGGCGCTGCGCAACGTGGCCGATGTGCTGCGCGCACTCGACAACGACGCTCAGACCCTGGCGGCGCAAGCCGCCGCTGATGCATCAGCGCAGGAATCACTGCAACTGATGCGAAAACAGTATGCCCTGGGCGCAGTCAGCTATTTACAACTTCTCATCGCGCAGCAGCAAGCGCAGCAAACAGCCATTGCCCTGATCGCGGCAAGGGCTCAGCGCCTGGCCGACACCGTCGCATTGTACCAAAGCATGGGTGGCGGATGGTCGCACGACGAAGCGATTGCCAGACCAGGCGAGCTACCTGGCGCATCGTTGACAGATTGATTCAAAATCTCCAAACGGCGAAGGATAAGCAGGCTTAATAATGAAAAAATCAGGCGCTAAATGGCGGCATTACGGTACTGGGGGAGGGATGATCCTTCTTTTTATGGTACTGTTGTTTTTTCGCCTGGATATTCCGGATAAAATTTTAAAAGGGTTAGAGAAACAGACGCTTGTCACTAATATATCCTTCTCAAGCGGCGAGGTCTGGATGGAGATAACCCAAAACCAGAGAAAAATAGGTTATGCCTTGCGGCGGCAGGTGCAAACGGAGAAGGGGAGTGAATTTTCCGAGGATATCTTCATGAAAGTCAATACCATGGG
The DNA here is from genome assembly GCA_023229765.1 of Syntrophales bacterium. Classification (NCBI taxonomy): domain Bacteria; kingdom Pseudomonadati; phylum Thermodesulfobacteriota; class Syntrophia; order Syntrophales; species Syntrophales bacterium. The sequence goes on from JALNYO010000020.1 coordinate 7,283, forward strand.
AGTCATCCAGCCGGTAACTATTCACACCCAGGCGAATCTCAAGCCGGGAGGCGAGCTGTCCAGTTTTCAGTTCGCCCTTGGCTCGAACCTGTTTAAATTTGCCGCTGTGGGAACGATTGAAAATGGCAAAATGTCGGTTCGTATGGGCGATGACAACAAACAGAAGGTTTTTCCGATCCCGGCCCCCGTCTATTTAGGAGGCTCTGTAATCGCGGCCGCCGGGCGTGGAGAGCTGAAACAGGGTGAGCAGAGAAGCTTTCCGTTGTTTGATCCCGCCTCTTTGTCCAGCCGGGAGGTTAAGATAACGTCCCTCGGGGAAGATAAACTGACGGTCAGGGGAAAGGCAGTTTCGGCAAGAAAGCTGGCTCTTGATTTCATGGGGATGAAACAGGTTGCCTGGGTTTCTCCTGATGGGGTTGTCCTGCGCGAAGAGGGGATACTGGGGATCGTATTGCAGGAGGTTTCAAAAAAGGAGGCGCTATCCGGTCTTGATGACGCGGCCGGTTCCGATTTCACCACTGCCGCCGCAATCCCTGTGTCCCCGCCGATTGATGATGCCCCCGGCTTAAAGATATTAACCGTTCGTCTTCATAATCTTTCCGCCGGACATTTTCTGCTTGAGGGCGGGCGCCAGACATACCGTGATGGACTTCTGACCGTCCATCACGAGAAACAGCTCAAGCAGATGTACCCATTTCCAAGTGTGTCAGAAAATCCTGATCTTTATCTGAAAGAGGCGCCGTTTATTGAGGCGGATAATCCGAAAATACGGCGTAAGGTTTCCGAAATTGTCGCTGCCTCCGATGACGAGATGACGAAAGCTGAGAAACTGGTAAGATGGCTGCATAAAAACATTGCCAAGCGGCCGGTTCTTTCTGTGCCGGACGCTTTGCAAACACTGGAAAACATGGTCGGAGACTGCAACGAGCATGCAGTTTTACTGGCGGCGATGGGAAGGGCGGCCGGACTGCCGACGGAAATCGAAACAGGTCTTGTTTACATGCGCGGCAGCTTCTTCTTTCATGCCTGGAATGCCTTCTATATAAAAAAACTGGGCGGCTGGGTCACCGCGGATGCCACTCTCGGCCAGATGCCTGCGGATGTGACGCATTTGCGTTTTGCCCGTGGTTCTCTTGAGAAGCAAATGGACATGACTGGTCTGATCGGGAGATTGAAATTGGAGATCGTGAGAATGGGAAGATGATCGAACTGACAAATCTGACAAAAAGATATGGGCGCAACCTGGCCGTTGACCATTTGAACCTGACCGTAGAGAAGGGGGAGCTCTTTGGCTTTATCGGGCCCAACGGCGCCGGCAAGACGACCACCCTGCGCATGATGGCGGGAATCCTCGGCGCAACAGAAGGAACCATAGCAATTGCCGGGATCGATGTTGCGCAATATCCTGAAAAAGCAAAGAAAATCATAGGATTTATTCCGGACAGGCCCTTTCTCTACGAGAAGCTGACCGGGAGGGAGTTCATGGGTTTTATCGGCGATCTCTATGGAGTTGCCGAAGAGGACTTCCCTGAAAGAGTTAATGAGCTCCTGCAGAATTTTTCCCTCTACGATTGGGGCGATCATCTCATCGAGGCATATTCGCATGGGATGAAGCAGCGGCTTATCATCGCCTCGGCGCTTTTGCACAAACCGGAAATAATTATCGTTGATGAACCGATGGTAGGTCTGGATCCGGCCGGGATCAGAGTGGTCAAGAACATCTTCCGGGGCTTGGCCGCAAACGGCGTTACCATTTTTATGTCCACCCATACGCTGGAGATAGCAGAGGATCTCTGTGACCGGATCGGAATTATCCACCAGGGCCGGATGATCGCCCTCGGAACCACCGGTGATTTAAGGGGAACCGCCCGCCTGAACGAGGGGGATCTGGAGGAGGTATTTCTCCGGCTTACCCAAAAAAGCGAAGGGGAGGGGGCTTCATGAAAGAGATATGGCTGTTGCTTCTGCCGCGCTGCCTCTCTTTCAAAAACGCGGGCATTTCCCAGAACGGGGGAAACCGTCGCCGGCGGATGCTGATTTTTACCTTTATTGGCATCCTCTTCTGGACAGGCGTGTTCATTGCTTTTTATCGAGTGCTGACATATTTTCGAGGCATCGAGGAATTCGGCGATATACTTGCCCAGAAGCTGCTTTCGATGGTGATCATGACCATCTTCTCGCTGCTTGTCTTCAGCGGCATAGTCGTCTCCCTCTCCAAACTCTACCTGAGTCGCGACCTTATTCTTGTGCATTCTCTGCCGGTAAAACGCGAAAAGATCTTCCTCGCGCGCTGGATAGAAAGCGTCATCGACAGTTCCTGGATGGCGCTTTTCTTCAGCATGCCGGTTTTTCTTTCGTATGGCATTGTTTATAAGGCGCATGCATTTTATTATCTGACGGCAGGCATGACGATGATCTCACTTTGCATCACCGCCTCGGCGCTGGGAGTCTTTCTGGTATTGATGGCAGCTTATATTCTTCCCGCCGGGAGAATTCGCGCTCTTTTCGTTTTCCTGGGGCTGCTTTTTGTCGTCGCGCTGATCGTGGCCTTTCGTCTGATGCGCCCGGAAAGGCTGGTTAATCCGGAGAGCTTCGCCAGTCTTATTTTGTATTTGAAGGAGATGCAAACAGCCGGCTCGCCGCTCCTGCCGACAACCTGGGCATTTGACAGCCTGACAATGGCACTGGAAAATCTAAAGGGGAAGGCCCTTTTTCATCTGGCTCTCTGCTGGAGCTGCGCGGGGGCGCTTTACTTTATCGTCAACTGGACGGCTGGGGTTGTTTATTTTAGCGGATATACAAAGGCGCAGACAGCGTCGGCAAGGCTTCTTATCCACAAAACACTTATCTCTCCCCGGCGTCAGCGACTCTCCGGAATGATTGCCAGACCCGTCAGGGCGATGGCAGTAAAGGAAGTCCGGACCTTTTTCCGCGACCAGACTCAGTGGACGCAGCTTTTTTTGATCGCTGCCCTGATTATTATCTATCTTTACAACTTTTCCGTTTTGCCGGTAAATCAGGCAAAAATCCGAACGGTGTATGTACAGAATATCTTCTCTTTTTTGAACATGGGACTGGCAGCCTTCGTTCTGACGGCAATAGCGGCCAGGTTTGTTTATCCGGCTGTGAGTTGCGAGGGAGATGCCTTCTGGATCATCAGGGCGGCGCCCGTTGAACTGCGCAAGTTTCTCTGGGTAAAATTCCTAGTATATTATATTCCGCTGGCAGTTCTAAGCGAGTTTCTTATCGTTATTTCGAATATTCTTCTTCAAGTTGCGCCATTTATGATGGTTTTATCGGTTGTGACAATTTTTCTTGTGACACCGGGGATTATTGCTCTGGGAATAGGACTGGGCGCTGCATACAATGATTTTCATTCCGAAAATCCCGCTCAGTCGGTCACCAGTTTTGGCGGACTGCTGTTTATGCTGATTTCCGCTGGGTTTATCGCGGCGGTAATTATCCTTGAGGCAGGGCCCGTCTATCAGTTTTTTATGGCGGACATTCAGGGCAGAAGACTTGCCACTCTGCAATGGGTATGGCTGGCAGGCTCCTTCTTCATGGTCTCACTGATCTGCGTGCTGACGGTCATTCTGCCTATGCGTCTCGGCGAAAGGCGCCTGAATGGTTAATCAGGCGTGTTGCCGCTTAGGTGGCATTATCGCTTGCCTTCAGGCGAACGGCCCTTTTATAATGGTTTTTATAGTAAGAAGAATTGAGGCTGTCCACGCGGACTCCCTTGTTTTGCGAGGCAGCATGGACAAATTTATTTCCGCCGATGTAAATGCCGACATGACCAATCCTGTTATTGTTATTGAAGAAGATAAGATCCCCTTCCACCAGGTTGCTCTTGGCAACTTCGATGCCGACATGGGATTGTTCGGCAGCCGTTCGCGGAAGATCAATGCCGAACAACGAATATATTTTCTTGACAAAACCGGAGCAGTCTATCCCCTGGACAGAAGACCCGCCCAAACGATAGGGGGCGCCGAGGAAGGCAAGCGCTACCTTGACGAGCAGTTGCTGTTCATCAGGGGTGTTCCATTCGCCCAGCAGTTCCCTTTTTTCGTTATCGCCAATAACCGCTTCATTTTTTTCAGGTAGGTCGGAGAGAGCGGCAAGATTGATATCCTCTTTTTCGTTCTCTATGCTGGGTTGGGCATCTGTGAGGTTCCCGGCAGACGGCTCCGTTATTTTTTTCGTATTATTTTCTTTATCTAAAGCAATTTTTTGTCCGATCTCTATGCGGGTCGAGGAGAGATTATTGATTCTTCTCAGCTCCTCCGCGGAAACGCCGGTTTTTGCTGCTATCCGGGAGAGGGTATCCCCTTTTTTAACAGAGTAAAACTCAGCTTTTCTCTTTGGGGACAGATTTGCAGTTTCCAGTTCTGCTTTTGCAGAGGGTATAATCAAAGTCTGTTTTAGATTGAGTTTGCTGTTTTTCAGGTGATTGGTCTCTTTAAGGGCAGTTACTGTGACGGCGTTTTTCTCGGCGATTGACGATAGGGTGTCGCCGCGCTGGACCTTGTATTGCTGCTTGGCAAGGGCATTTCCGGATAACAAAATTAGCGCAAATAGAATGCCCAGTGCAATCCGTGGCAAATCAATCCATTTCATAAATATCCCTCCCGGCCGATCCGAAATCGCTACTTATTTGTTGATATTGCTGATATTTTCAACGCATTATCATAGATATGCTTAAATGTTTCGTTCGCTTCTATCGAAATTGTGAAATAAAGTCAAATTAATTTTATAAGGCATGTTGAAACATGGCCTGGCCGCCGCCGCTAAAAACTCCTTGACACCGAGTGCGGCTGAGGATAAATCTCGCAAAGGAAAGATAAGGTTAAGTTGCGACTATTGTACAAATTCATTTCAAAAGGGGCGGCATTATGAATCCTGTGGATGTGGCTACGCTCCTTTCACTGCGTGAAAATGAAACTGCCCAAATAATAGAGATCCAGGGCGGAGCGCTCCTGGAAACAAAACTCAAAGCCATGGGTCTTTACAAGGGCAGGAATATCGTGAAGCGTTCGCCGGCCGATTCTAAGGGACCTTCCATTGTTGAAGTAATGGGGACAAGTCTCGCCTTAGGTCAGGGCATGGCGGCCCAAATTATTGTAAAAATACAACCGCGCAAGTTGATGCTGGCGGGCAATCCCAATGTCGGCAAGAGCGTCGTTTTTGCCCGTCTGACTGGACTCGAGGTCATTTCTTCAAATTACCCAGGTACAACCGTTGAATATACCTCCGGGCACACTGTTTTGGCAGGAGAGCGTTTCACCATTATCGATGTGCCGGGGGCTTACAGTCATCAGGCGACAAACAAGGCGGAGGAGGTCGCTTCCGGTTTGCTTGCCGGCGAAGACAAGTCCCTTATTCTAAACGTAGTCGATGCCACCAATCTGGAACGTAATCTTTTTTATACACTTGAGCTATCTTCACTGGGCGTCCCCATCATCATTCTGCTGAACAAGTGGGATATAGCCAATACTCACGGCGTGAACATCGACACAACCATTCTGCAAAAACATCTGGGGATAAGGGTTATTCCTTTTGTGGCGACTACCGGAGAGGGGATTGCCGAACTGAGAGCCGCCATGGATGATTTTAAAAAGGGGCTATTGTCTCTGCCTGCCCAGCCTCCCGAAAACGCCGACGACCGCTGGAAATTGATTGGACGCATCACGGCGGAATGTCAGAAAATAACTCATCGTCATGCCACATTTCTCGAAAAAATGCAGGATGCGACCTCGCGTCCTGCTACCGGGCTGCCTTTCGCAGCCCTCGTCATGTTCGCCGTTTTTCTGATAATACGCTATGCTGGGGAAGGGCTTATCAATTATCTCCTCGACCCTCTTTTTACAAAAGGGTGGATGCCGCTTCTGAATCTTTTGCTGGACGGCCTCGACGACGGGTTTATTAAGACAATACTTATGGGCGCTACTCCGGAACCGATGCAGTCCTTCGGGCTTTTGACGACCGGGCTCTACATACCGCTCGTAACGGTGCTCCCATATATAGTTTCCTTTTACTTTGTTCTCAGTCTGCTGGAGGATGTTGGTTATCTGCCGAGACTGGCGGTTCTGCTCGACAGTTACATGCACCATCTTGGTCTGCACGGTTACGGGACGATCCCGCTCATGCTTGGCCTTGGATGCAAGGTGCCGGCAATTCTGGCGACGCGAGTGCTGGAAACAACGCGCGAGAGGGTTATCGCGACGGCGCTTACCCTGTCTCTTGCCCCCTGCATGCCGCAGACAGCGATGATCTTCAGCCTGCTTTCCCCTTATCCAGTAAAATACACGCTTACCGCTTTTCTATCGATAGCTTTGGCCGGAATTATCAGCTCGTTTATTCTCAGCCGGATGCTGAAAGGGGAAACGCCTGAACTTTTTATTGAGATTCCCCCGTATCAGATTCCTTCCGCTTCCATTCTGGGCAAGAAATTATATTTCCGCTTAAAGGATTTTATCGTCGAGGCGGTCCCGATGATCATTTTCGGAGTCCTGCTTGTCGGTCTGCTGGAGACTGCTGGTTTACTGAAGGGGCTGTCGCAGTTTTTCAAGCCCGTGGTAACGGGCCTGCTCGGGTTGCCCCCGGAAACGGTATCCGTACTGACGCTGGGGTTTCTCCGCAAGGATGTATCCATAGCCCTGCTTATCCCGTTTAATCTGGCCCCTGGCTCGATCGTGGTTGCAAGTGTCTTTCTCACTCTTTTTCTCCCCTGTGTGGCGAGCTTTATGATTACCTTAAGAGAACTGGGAGCTAAAAATGCGGCACTGGTGTTTTTTTTCAATTTGACGGCCGCCGTTGTTTTCGCGTCTCTGCTGAATTTGTTTTTTGGATTGATCAACTGGTAGTTTTCCTGCGTCTTGTCGCCAATAGTCAACCGCCTATATCAGCGCCAGACTGTCGGCAATGGCCATACCGCGACGCGTCGGTTTCAGAAAACCCTCGCTGAGCTCAACAAAACCGCCCGCAACGAGCTGGTCGATCGCCGGTTTTTTTTCTTTTAGTAAATCCTGACCGTAGCGAACCCGGAACCCCTCGAGACATATTCCCCGCTGTGTCCTGAGTCCCAGAAAGAGGGCCTCCAGCCGGAGCTTTCCCGGAGTGAGCCTTTCTCGTTCCTCGACAGGCAATCGTCCTGCTTGCAGTTCTTCGATGTAGGAGGCGACGGAGGTGCGGTTCCAGCTCCGTTCGCAGCCGGAAAAAGAGTGGGCGGATGGTCCTAACCCGAGGTATGGTATGTGGTTCCAGTATTTTTGATTGTGACGCGACTCTCTGCCCGGAAGAGCGAAATTCGAAACCTCGTACTGGCGATACCCCTCCCTTTCAAGCAGTTCGGCTGTGCGGAAAAAGAATTCCGCCTGCAGTTGTTCGTCGGGAAGAACGACCCTGCCTTGGGAAACAGCTTGCGCAAAAGGCGTTCCTTCCTCAATGGTCAACTGGTAACAGGAGAGATGTTCGGGATGGAGGGAGATCGCTTGACGGAGCGTTTCCTCCCATTTCTGTATGCTTTGTCCGGGTATGCCATAGATCAGGTCAAGGGAGATGTTCGCAAATCCGGACTTGCGGGCGGCTTTCACGGTTTCCATCGCCTGTCTGGCCCGATGGCGTCTGCCCAGAAAAGTCAGGATGTCGTCGTTGAAGGATTGCACGCCGATGCTAAGCCGATTCACGCCGGCTCGATAAAGAAATAACAACGTTTCGCGTTTAGTGTCGGCGGGGTTTATTTCGACAGTAATCTCCGCCCCCGCCGCAATGGCAAAGGAGGCGCGGGCATTCGCGATCAGATTTTCGATTTGCTGGCGAGTAAGGACGGAGGGGGTGCCACCCCCGATATAGAAGGTGTCAAAGGTTTCTGTCCAGTTTTTGTAATAATCCATCTCCCGGCAAAGGGCGTCAAGGTAGCCGTCGATCAGGGAGCTGTCGGTAATTGAGTAAAATCCGCAATAACGGCATTTGCTTAAGCAGAAGGGAACATGAATGTACAGTCCCGGCGAGAGCACTTTTATTCCGTATCTGATTTTAAAACGGAGAGGAAGGCGCTTTGCGGGATGCTCACGTTGCCGATCATCTTCATCCGTTTTTTGCCCTTTTTCTGTTTTTCGAGCAGTTTCCTTTTGCGGGAGATGTCGCCGCCGTAGCACTTCGCGATTACGTCTTTTCGGAAGGCGGAAATGGTTGTGCGGGAGATTACCTCGCCGCCGATTGCCCCCTGGATCGCAATCTTGAACATTTGGCGGGGGATCTCCTCCTTGAGCCTTTCGCATGCCTGAAGTCCGCGGGAACGGGCCCGCTCGCGGTGAACGATTTGCGACAGCGCATCCACCTTTTCCCCGTTTACCAGAATATCTAGCAAAACGAGGGTGCTTTCCCGATAATCGATGATGTCGTAGTCAAAAGAACCGTATCCCTGGGTAATGGATTTGAAGCGGTCATAGAAATCGAAGATCACCTCGGCGAGCGGCATCTCATAGGTAAGCTCGGCGCGCCCGGGGCTTGGGTAGTTCAACGTTGAGTTGACGCCCCTTTTTTCCATGCAGAGCTTCATGACGACGCCCAAATACCTCTCCGGCAGCATCATCGCTGCCCGTATGTACGGTTCCTCAGCTTTCATTATGGACAACTGATCCGGATAATGCGCTGGGTTGTCCACAAAAAATGTCGTGCCGTCCTTCAGCGTGAACCGGAAGCGGACGCTGGGGACGGAAATGATAATAGAGAGGTCGAATTCCCTCTCTAAACGTTCCTGGACGATATCGAGGTGGAGAAGACCGAGGAACCCACAGCGGAAACCTTGACCAAGCGCCGCGGAAGAATCCTTTTCATAGATGAATGAGGCGTCATTGAGCTTGTATTTTTCCAGAGAATCAGACAGATCGGAGTAATCGTCAGCGGCGATCGGATAAATTGAGGCGAAAACAACCGGTTTTACCTCCTTGAAGCCAGGGAGTGGTTTTTCGCAGGGACGATTTTCGAGCGTTATCGTGTCGCCGGTGCGCACATCCGAGACCGTCTTCACGCCGGCGATAATGTAGCCAACATCCCCGGCGCGGAGGCTTTCCCTTTTTACCCGCTGGAGCAGAAAATGGCCGACCTCTTCAACCCTGTACGAAGAATTGTTATAAACAAAGCGGATAATGTCTCCGGCCTTTATGGTTCCATCAAATATCCGGCAATGGATAACCGTTCCCCGGAAGGAATCGTATTTTGCGTCAAAGATCAACGCGGCAAGCGGCGCATCCGGATTGCCCTGCGGCGGGGGAACACGAGCCACAACAGCTTCAAGTATCTCCTCTATGCCGATACCCATTTTTGCTGAACATTTCAGGTGGTCGGTCGCATCCAGCCCCAGTTCCGATTCGATCTGCTCGATTACCCTGTCCACATCCGCGGACGGCAGGTCTATCTTGTTGATGACGATGATTATCTCCAGATTGTGTTCCATGGCCAAATAGAGGTTGGCCAGGGTCTGGGCCTGCACCCCTTGCGCGGCGTCGATGAGCAGCAAGACCCCTTCGCAGGAGGCCAGCGAGCGCGACACTTCATAGCTGAAATCTACGTGACCAGGGGTATCGATCAGATTAAGCGTATAATCAATGCCGTTCTTGGCCCGGTAGGGTAAAGAAACTACCTGGCTTTTGATCGTAATTCCCCGCTCGCGTTCTATGTCCATATTGTCGAGTATCTGATCCTGAAAATTGCGATCCTCGACAATGCCGGTAAACTGGATAAGCCGGTCGGCAAGGGTTGACTTGCCGTGGTCGATATGAGCTATAATGCTAAAATTTCTTATGTTGTCCATTATATGTGTGTATAGTGTCTCTGTTTATTTGCTTTGCCTCACGACTTTCATGAAACGCTCAATCAGGCGAGCTTGGGGAGGAGTGACGCAGAGACTTCCTCTACGCCGGGCGCTCCGTCAACTTCTATTAGAGTAGTGAGACTCCTGAAATAATTGATCGCGGCAAGTGTTCCCGATTTCTTGTCGTAGTAGATGTCGTGACGTCTGTCAATCGCCGCCTCGTCCTGATCATCGGCCCGGACGCCCAATTGGTCGGAACCGCAGATACGGCAATGCAATTTTCCCTCTTTTTCGATGGGTTTTATCGCGTCAATGAAGATATTGTTGGGGTGATTGTTGTCAACCGCGCAAATACGTCGTCCCATGATCCGTTTCTTGGCGATCTCACGGGGAAGGACTATTTCGATAACATAATTGAGTTTTATTCTGGCTTCATTCAATGCATTTGCAAGGGCTTTGGCCTGGGTCAGATTGCGGGGAAAGCCGTCGAGCAGCCAACCGTTTTTGCAGTCGCTTTCCTGCAGACGATTGAGGATCATTGGGACGGTTATCTCATCGGGCACCAGCTCTCCCCGCTCAATAAATTCTTTGGCCCTGTTCCCCAGATCTGTCTTTTTCTTGATATTCTCCCGAAAAATGACCCCTGTCTCTATGTGCAAAACGTTGAACTTTTTTTTAATGGAAGCACCCTGGGTACCCTTGCCGCTTCCATTAGGTCCAAAAATCAGCATGTTCATAGTATCACACCCCCTGTTTGATAATATTTTGTTGCTTCTTGATACTTTTTGTAGATTCAAAAGGCACTCAATTTTGCCGACCCCAATACTGCGGAGTTGAGAAGATAGTCGCCACTCTTGCAGGGGCAGTTTTAGAGCAGAACACGGTAAGTTGCCTGAAAAACAGCGGGACATTAGTGCAAGAAGGAAAAAATGTCAAGTAAGAACAATTATAGGGGTGTGCGACAAATTTATGGGTAACAATTTCAAGCGGCGGCCCGATGCTCCCAAAAATCTTCCCAGCGGTTGCTAAGAATGCTGCAGCGCAGGGCTACGATACTGTCTGCACTCTTTACGGTCCAGTGCATTCCCGATTGTTTCAAACGCTGTGCTGCCAAGGTTCTACAGCCTGCTTCCATGACTCCAGAGCCTACAAAGAACCCACGTCTCCGAAAATCCGCATACCGCATCCGCTCCTTGTTTTTCTCAAAATAACCAGCTTCCCTTTCACCTGCGGCTTTATCGTATCCCGTCAGGGATGAACAACGACTGATGGCGGCAATAACATCTTCCGGCAGTCTCTTTTTACCCATATTTTTGTCGCAGACCCCAATTATAACAACAATCGCAAATCGAAGATTAATGTTCATAATTTGTCAGGTTGACTTTTCAACGGACTGAACGTATTGAAAGAGAAAAAGAAACCTTTAACCTGCGAAATATTTTACCACACAACGGGGACATGAACGATAAATATTTACAAAAAGATAATATAAAAGAGCGAATTCGTTTACTTATCCTCTCTCGGTTATTTATCGTTACGTTTATTATGGGGATAGCCGTTTTCGCCAAGGTAAATGCGGGCGGTGAAATTTCTGATATCTACAGATCAGCTCTTTTTATTACGATAATATCCATATACATTACTTCCATTGGATTCTTTCTCGTTTTCTACTATCTCCGGAATGTTTTAATAAATATTTATATTCAAGGCATCGCTGATGTAATTGCCATAACGGCAATGGTTTACGGTACCGGGGGAATTCACAGTTTATATTCGGTTTTCTATCCTCTTGTTATAATTTATACTGTTACATTTCTTGGCCGGGGGGGAGGGTTGCTTATCGCCTCCGCAGCTGCCATATTTTATGGTTTTCTTGCTGTTCTGGAGTATTACTCTTTGATTATCCCGGCTGTGCTTACACCTTTTGATATTTATCAACCGAATGCCGGGTATGTCTTGGCAAGGGTTTTAACCCATATCATATCCTTCTATTTCACCGCCTTCCTGTCAATATTTGTTGTCGATCAGGAGAAAAAGACGAGGGCGCTGCTTGCCGAAAAACAGGATGCCTTCACCAAGCTCGACATCCTTCATAAAAGCATAATTGAGTCTATAGACGCGGGCATTATGACTGTCAATCCGGAAGGGCGGATAAAGTCTTTCAATCGTGCTGCGTCGGAGATAACCGGCTTTAATTTAAGTGAAGTTGAAAACCAAAGACTTGCCGATATATTCCCAGATTTTTTTGATTTTTCACAGAAGCAAAAGAAGGGCGCCAACAACCCCCCTTTTTTCACACGTTTTGAAGGGGTATTTAATACAAGCAAGGGGAAAAAGTTAAAGCTTGGCGCTTCACTCTCACAGCTTCGCGATCCGCAGGGCCGAATTATCGGAGAGATTATCATCTTTGAGGATGTTGCGGAGATTATCGAGATGCGGGAATCTCTGGAAAAAAGCCGCCGTCAGGCCTTTACCGGAGAAATTGCCGCCAATCTTGCCCATGAGATACGCAATCCCCTTGCCGCTATTGGTGGCTCAATACAGCTGCTGCGCGAGGATACCCCCCTTGACCATGTCAATCAGAGACTATTTGACATAATTATGAGGGGAAAGGAGCAATTGGAGAGTTTTCTAAAAGACTTTTTATTACTGGCAAGACCTGCTCCGGGTATTTGCGAGGAGGTTGAGCTGCGAAAAACAATCCTTGATGTTATTGATTCACTTCGTCTTGTTCCTGATTGGCGCCAAGCGTTAAAACTTAACCTCAGACTGCCGGAAGCCCCGTTATTGATCAATGTGAATAAAACAGAGATCAGGCAGGTTCTCTGGAATCTGACTCTGAACGCTCTTCAGGCGATGCCTGCAGGCGGAGTTTTGACCATTGAAGTTGCGTTGTGCCGGAAGAACGACGCCGATGCCGTCCAAATAAGGATCAGCGATGACGGTTGCGGCATTGATAAAATTGACCTACGGCGGATATTTGAACCTTTTTATACGACAAGGGAAGTGGGCACTGGTCTGGGATTGGCGGTAGTCAGTCGGATAATTGAAAACTGGCAGGGGACGATAGCGGTGGAAAGTGAATCAGGAAAGGGGACAACGTTTGCAATAACGTTTCCTCCTGCGCGTTCGTGCCCGGGAAAAGCGATGTGATATTGGAAGGTAACAAGCTTATGGCAATGGCAAAAATACTCGTTGTTGATGATGAGCAAGGCATGCGGGAACTGCTCGAGATCATGCTTGTCCGGGAGGGATACAGGGTTGTAACGGCGGCAGACGCAACCAAAGCGCTGCAGCGCTGCCGCAAAGAGGTCTTTGATCTGATCATCACGGACCTCAAAATGCCTAAGGTTGACGGATTAACCTTTCTGCGGGAGGCAAAGAAAATTTCTCCCGGCGTCATGGTGATCCTGATCACTGCGTACGCCTCGGCGGAAACGGCGCTCGCGGCGATGAAGGAAGGCGTTTACGACTACCTCGAAAAGGATTTTGCGATTGATGATTTAAAAAGAATCATCCGCAATGCTCTGACTAACAAAGGGGAAAAACAGAAAGACCTCCTTTTTCTGAAGGAAGTCGGCCAGCAGGTGCGCTTTGGAGAAATGATCGGGAAAAGCAGCGAGATACTCAAAATATACGCAACCATAAGAAAGATTGCGCAAACCCTCACAAATATTCTGATTCTCGGAGAAAGCGGCACCGGAAAGGAGCTTGTGGCAAGGGCAATCCATGAGAACAGTCCCCGCAACGGAATGCCTTTTGTCGTGATTAATTGCGGAGGCATACCGGAAAATCTTCTGGAGAGTGAACTATTCGGTTATTGCAAAGGCGCTTTCACCGGAGCTTACACGGATAAGCAGGGGCTTTTTGAGTTTGCCAGGGGGGGGACAATTTTTCTTGATGAGGTAGCGGAACTCTCCACGTTTCTCCAGGTTAAACTGCTTAGGGTTGTTCAGGAAAAAACCTTTCGCCGGATCGGCGGTTCCGATGACATTAGCGTAGATGTGCGCATTATTTCCGCCACAAACAAAAATCTTGCTGAAATGGTTAAAGCCGAGAAATTCCGAGAGGATTTGTACTACAGGCTAAATGTGATCCCGCTTTTTCTGCCTCCTCTCCGAGAGAGGAAGGAAGACATCCCCATTCTCACAAATTACTTTATCGAAAAATATTCAAAAGAGTTGGGAAAAGACGTAAAAACGATATCAACCTATGCAATGGAACTGCTTCTTGGGTATCAATTTCCCGGCAATATACGCGAGTTGAAGAATATCATAGAACGGAGCGTGGCTCTGGAGACATCTAACATCATATTGCCAGATAATTTGATTCTTTCCGAAAGTATAGGGAGGATAAACAGCGGAACGTCTTCCCTCGGCATTGCCGATGGCGCGGTGAATCTCAATGAGGAACTGGCGATCTGGGAAAAAAATCTGATCGAAAAGGCACTCAAACAAGCGAATGGGGCAAAGAGCAAGGCAGCGGAGTTATTAGGAATAACCTATGATTCCCTTCATTATCGCTGTGAAAAACTGGGGATATCCTCATGAATGGTAAAATTTGCTTGACATCCGGTAGTTCATGCTTTATAACGCCCGCACACAGACACGCAGACACGAGAAAAACACTCCAGCGAAATGTAGTTTCAAACGAAAACGGTTGTATTGTTTTTTTAGTTTGGCAGAGCCATGGGCAAGGGTGGTTGGCTTCCCACGGACAGTTGGTTGTCCACGACGGCAATGGTTTGTCGTGGGCAAATTTTTTTGTGATTAAAAGGAGGGCTTGAACATGAAATTATTTAAAAGAGGGTTTCTGGTTGGCATCCTTGCCATTTCTTTTCTGTGGCCGGGGATGGCGTTTTCGGAGTCTATCAAGGTAGGCGCCGCTATCAATTTAACTGGTCCGGCATCAAGCTGGGGAAAATTTCACGCTAAAGGACAGCAGGATTATTTCCGTTATGTAAATGAAGTAAAAGGCGGTGTTAACGGCAAAAAGATTGAAATGATCCTTGTGGATACAGCTTACAAGGTTCCCGAGGCGGTAGCCGCGGTTAGAAAGTTCGCCGTCCAGGACAAGGTTGACATGATCGCCACCTGGGGGACAGGGGAAGGACTCGCCGCCAAGCCGGTCATTCAGAATTACAAGATACCTACCATTAATTATTCAACTGGGTGGGAGATACTGGAAGCGCCGATAGAATATATGTACCTGCCTTTTGGCAGTTACCGCCTGGATTCCGAGGCCGTTCTTGATTACATCATGGCTGTCCACAAAGGCAAGGAACCGCCGAAGGTCGGGCTTCTCACCTACAACAATGCCTACGGACGCTCGATTCATAAACCCACCAAGGAATATGCCGCCAAAAAGAAGATAAATATTGTTGCAATTGAGGAATTTCCCGCGAAAACGGTTGATCTTTCAACGGAACTGCTGCGGCTCCAAAAAGCCGGTGCTGAATATATCTTCATTCAGATGTTGCCGGCGGCTATCATAACGGCCCTGCGCAGCGCCGATCGAATCAACTACAACCCACCATTTATCGGTACGTGGACCTCTACCGATCCGGATTTTTTCAAGATGGGACAGGGCCTGATCAGAAACCGGCTGAAAATGCAGTTCCCCGGCTGTCTGCCTGGCGATAATAATCAGGGAATAGCGCTTATGCAGGATTTGATCAAACGATACAAGACAGTCGATAAATTCGATAACGCCTATTGGGAAGGGGTTGTCGTTGGCAGCATCATGGAGCGGGCGATGGTGCGGGCTGACGAAAAATTCAAGGCCGTCAACAGCAAAACCATTAACAGTGCGATGGAATCCTTTAAAAATGAGGATTTTGGCGGCTTGATTCCAGCCGTTTCATACTCGCCTTCCGATCACGAAGCATCCTTTAGCGGGCGCATGGTTTCCGTGAATGAAGATGGTTCGTTTACGCCTCTGACGAATTTCTACGTACCGGGCAAAGAAAATGTGAAATTCCTTAAATAGTAGATGAGTATAATCTATTAATCGCGTCGCGGATGATGATTTCGATGCAGGCGAAACGGGGGAAACAGGCAGATGAAGGCGTTCAGGGGACAGCCGTCCATTTACGAAAACACAAAAAACGCCAGAAGACCGGCGGAGATTGAGATAAGGGGGCTGTCCCTTTCCTTTGGAGGCGTCAGGGCGCTGACAAATGTTGATTTGACGGTGAAGAGCGGCGAGCTCTTCGCCGTCATCGGCCCTAACGGCGCAGGAAAAACCAGCCTGATGAACTGCATCACCGGTTTCTATCATCCAGAAGCAGGCAAGATCATCTACAACGGAAAACAAATTGAAAATTTACATCCCCATCAGCTGGTAAAAATTGGCATTGGCAGAACCTTTCAGAATATTGAATTGTTTCCCGGAATGACCGTTATTTCCAATCTTTTCCTTGCCCGGCACATCCACTACCGTTACGGTTTTTTACCGGCCTGCTTTTTTTTGAAATCGGTACGTCAGGAGGAGATTGCCCACCGTCGCATTCTGGAGGAGATCATTGATTTTCTGGAAATCCAGTCCGTTCGCAACAAACCGGTCGGTTCGCTGCCTTACGGAATGATGAAGCGAATCGAGCTGGGAAGAGCGCTTGCCCTCCAGCCTGATCTGCTTGTGCTTGACGAACCGTTCGCGGGAATGAATCTTGAGGAAAAAGAGGATATGGTGCGTTTTCTGCTCGAGCTTAACAGGGCTTGGGGGCAAACCATGATTCTTGTTGAGCACGATATGGCAATTGTCATGAGCATTGCCAAAAGGATTGCCGTGCTCAATTTTGGAGAAAAGCTGGCAGAGGGAACTCCCGGTGAAATTGTCAAACACCCGGAGGTGATCAAGGCATACCTCGGTGATGATAAAATTCTCTGAAATCGAAGATTAATGTTTATAAATCGAAGATTAATGTTCATAAAGGGGAAGATTTTTGAGCTTCGACAGCAACGAGCAAAATAAAGATTTTCGGGGAACTATCCCGCAGCTCCTGGCTTCACAGGCTGAAAGCATTATTGGAGACCAGGCCGCCATCAGGGAAAAAGCTTACGGCATCTGGGACGTTTACAGTTGGAAAGCTTACCTTGGCTACGTAAAGAAAATTGGGCTCGGCCTGATCGCGATCGGATTTAAACGGGGCGATGTGGTGGGGCTCATCACTGACAATCATTCGGAATGGCTGTTTGCCGAAGTGGGGACACAGGCGGTGGGCGGCATCAGCTTGAATTTGTTCACATCGGCTGTCTCGGCGGAACTTGCTATTGCCTTGAACCGGGTCAGCGCCGCTTTTGTCTTTGCCGAAAATCAGGAACAGGTTGACAAGCTCTTGGAGAGCCGCGATAAACTGAGCCATGTCAAAAATGTTATCTACATTGATCCTACGGGAATGCGCTCCTACGATGACAATCCCTGGATTATTTCCTACCGTGATCTGCTTGCGCAAGGCGAAAAACTTGATAACGAGCGCGCGGAGCTTTTCCATGAAGAGCTGAAAAAAGGCAGGGGCGAAGAAACAGCCCTGATGATTCAGACGTCAGGGACAACAGGCGTGCCCAAGATGGCGATGCTGTCGCACCAGAACATCATCACAATCGGCAAAATGTGGACCACGGCGATAGATATAAAACCAGGCGAAAACTGGCTTTCAATGTCGCCGCCGGCATGGATTGTCGATCAGATGTGGGCCTTTGGCGTAGCGCTTTACTCGGGAATGACGATGAATTTCCCGGAAATGCCGGAGACAGTGGTGGAGGATTTTCGGGAGATCGGGCCATCCCGCATAATCACGGCATCGCGTTTCTGGGAGGACATGGCGTCGAAGATTCGCGTCAAGATGGGGGATGCAGGGTTCATCAAGCGCTATCTTTTCAACCAGGCAGAACGAGTGGGACGCTTGATGGAAAACACCCGCATGCAGAAAAAAACCCCCTCATTCCTTTTGAGTTTCCTTCACAAACTATCCTCCATAATAATTTATCGTCGTCTTCTCGATCGCGTGGGGTGTGCGAACTTTCTTGGCGCCTACACCGGCGGTCATCCGATCAGCCCGGATGTTATAATCTTTTTCCGTTCCTTCGGTCTTAATTTGAAGCAGTGCTATGGTTTGACCGAGTCCGGGGGAATCTTTCAGATTCAGCCGGATGACGAAGTGAAACCGGAAACGGTCGGCAAGCCGCTCCCCGGCGTCGAGATAAAAATTGATGAAAATCAGGAGGTGCTGATTCGCAGCGGTTCCTCCTTTCAAGGATATTATCAGAATGAGCAGGCGACCGCGGCTGCCTTCTTGGATGGCTGGCTGCGGACCGGAGACGCCGGTTATCTCGATCAGGATGGTCATCTGTTGATTATCGGTCGTAAGGAAGAGGTTATCCGCAATAAGAGCGGTGAAGCCTTTTCCCCTGATTTCATTGAAACAAGGCTTAAGTTCAGCCCCTTTATCAAAGAGGCCGTTATCTTCGGCGAGGGGCGACCGTTTTTGACGGCGCTGATCAACATCGATCTCGGCAACACCGGGAGCTGGGCGGAAAAAAGAATGATCCCCTACACGACTTATATAGATCTTTCTCAGCAGCCGCCCGTGGAAGAGTTGATCCTATCGGAAGTGCGCACCGTCAATCAGCAATTGCCGGATGTTATGAAAATCAACAAATTCATCCTGCTTTATAAGCTGCTGGATGCCGATGATGAGGAATTGACCAGAACCGGCAAGGTGCGCCGCCACTTTGTCAGTGAATCGTATAACCTCTTGATAGAGGGCATGTACACAGGCAAAAGCGAGATTCCGATCAAGGGGAAAATACGCTATCGCGATGGGCAGGTAGGCGAGATAGATACAATCGTGCGGGTTATGACTGCATTATAAGAAACAGGCACAGCCGTCCGTTTATGAACATTAATCTTCGATTTATGAACATTAATCTTCGATTTGATGGTTTCAAAAAAAACGATTTTTAAGACACTGCAAGGTTAGGGAGGGTTAAGGTGGATTTTTTTTTGCAGCTGCTGATCGGAGGTCTTTCCGTCGGGTTCGTATATGGACTTTCCGCGATGGGTTTTGTAATGATCTTCAAATCGTCAAGCGTTTTGAACTTTGCGCATGGTGAATTGCTCGCACTGGGCGGTTATTTCTTTCTGATCTTTATCACGGTTGTCAAGCTGCCTGTTATTCTTGCGTTTATCTTTACGCTTGTTGCCTGTTTTATTACCGGAATCCTGATTGAAAGGGTTTTTCTCAGGCCCTTGATTGGAGAGAAACTGATCTTTGTCATAATGCTGACGGTTGGTCTGGCGGCAATGTTCAAAGGGATAATTCTGCTTATCTGGGGGGGTAATCTCTACACATACCCCAATTTTCTTCCGGAATCGATGGGCTTTCGTTTAGGGGTGGTCAGCATCCCGCCTGTTTATGTGGCGACTTTTGGCATAGGCATCTTCTTTTTGATAATCTTCGGTCTTTTCTTTAAATTTTCCTCACAGGGGATTTACATGCGCTCTGTTGCCGACAACCAGCGGGCCGCCCTTTCTCTCGGCGTCAATGTAAGACGCGTTTTTGCCCTTTCCTGGGCGATAGCCGCCCTTGTAGCCGGGATGAGCGGCATAGTTCTGGGAATTATCAACGGCGTCAATGTTCACGATCTGTCCGCTTTGGGTTTAAAGGTGTTTCCGGTAATCATTCTTGGAGGGCTTGACAGCATCGGCGGCGCGATCGTCGGCGGTCTGATTATTGGTCTTTTGGAGACGTTTACCGGGGGATATATCTCCCCCTCGCTGCGCGATGTTGTGCCTTATATAATCCTGGTGCTTATTCTGCTGATCAAGCCATACGGTTTGTTCGGGTTAAAAGAAATCGAACGGGTTTAAAAAAAAGATGAAAAAAATCCAATTACATCCCTGCGGCAACTTCAACGAGTCTTATGACCGGGAGCTTACGGTCTTTTCTACCGACTTCGGCAGGATTTGGGCCATAGTCGGCATTATCTTACTTTTATCCGTGCCGCTGATGCCGCTCAGCCCTTATCTTATTTATGTGATGAATATCACCGGAATAGCGGCAATTTCAGTAATCGGGTTGAATCTGCTGACCGGTTTTACCGGGCAGATATCGCTCGGCCACGGGGCGTTCTTCGGGGTTGGCGCCTATGCAGGGGCAATTCTGGCGACCAGGCTTAATCTGCCGATATTTATCACTATCCCTGCTGCCGGATTGATCACCGCCGGGGTAGGCATGATTTTCGGCGTGCCCTCCGGACGACTCAAGGGACTGTATTTGACTATCGCCACCCTGGCCGGTCAGTTTATAATCGAATATGTACTGGTGCATTGGGAATATATGACAAAGGGAACGATGGGAATCACGATGCCAATGCCCGTGTTCTTCGGATTCACCATCCAGGGGGATATTCCCTTTTATTATATAATTTTCCCGCTGCTCGCTTTGATGCTGTGGATCGCCGTTAATCTGATCCGCACGCGTTTTGGGAGAGCATGGATTGCGATCAGGGATAACGACAGGGCGGCGGAAGGAATGGGAATTCCCATTTTCCCTTACAAGGTCTTTGCGTTTGCCGTCAGCTCTTTTTATGCCGGTTTTGCCGGCGCCCTTTGGGCGTATTATATGGGCAGCATCACAACGGAACCATTCAATCTCGCACTTTCGGTGGAGTATCTGGCGATGGTGATCATCGGCGGCTTGGGAAGCATTTCCGGTTCCATTTTTGGAGCCGTGTTCATTACAGTGCTCAACGAGCTACTGCGTTTTATGACCGATTTCCTGATGAACAGCGCAATCGTCACGCAACTGGGTCTGAGCCTGGCGCCTCTGCGGGAGTTTTTTTACGGGGTTGCCATCGTTCTCTTTATTCTGTTTGAACCGCGCGGATTAGCGGAGGTGTGGCGGATCGTTCGCTCCAACTTCCGCCTCTGGCCTTTCCCTTACTGAAGGTTTTTAAATGGCACAAAAATTATTGCAACTCAACAACATTTCGGTTGTTTACTCGGACGTAATTCAGGTTCTTAAGGGTGTTTCGCTGTCGGTTGAGCAGGGTCAGATTGTCTCCCTGCTGGGAAGCAACGGGGCAGGTAAAACGACAACCCTGAAGGCAATATCGGGACTTCTGAAGCCGGAAAACGGGATGGTAACGGAGGGGGCGATTCTTTATAAGGAGCGCCCGATGCATAACAAATCTCCGGAAGAAATCACCCGAAACGGCATTATCCAGGTATTGGAAGGGAGACAACCGTTCAAATATTTAACAATAGAGGAAAATCTCCGGGTGGGAACGGCGACAAGGTCAGGGAAACCCTATCAGGAAGACCTCGACAAGGTTTATAATTATTTCCCCGCCTTAAGTACAATGCGCAAAAGACTCGCCGGTTACTGCAGCGGCGGAGAATTGCAGATGCTCGTTATTGGACGGGGGCTCATGGCCCATCCGGAATTGCTGCTTCTGGACGAGCCCTCCCTTGGTCTGGCGCCGATCCTTGTACGGGAAATCTTCGGCATAATTAAAAGGATAAACGAAGACGAGGGAACCACTATCATCCTTGTCGAACAAAACGCCCAGATGGCCCTCCAGATTGCCCATTACGGCTATGTAATGGAAAACGGCAAGATTGTTATGGAAGGCTCCGCGGAGGCCGTCCGTGAAAACCCGGATATTAAGGAATTCTATCTGGGAATGTCGGTAACAGGGGATGCCAAATCTTATGACGAGGTAAAATCCTACCGGCGTAGAAAAAGATGGCTTTAGTTTTTTTTGACTATCGCGTCCCTCATTATCAATTGGATGTTTTCCGCTCCGTTCCAGTCATTAATTTTTGGGGTAAAGACAATATCGAGCACAGCTTGGCTGATTATGGGCAGGTATTGACCCTTGTTGAACCAGATAGAGTCCCGGGAGATGCCGTTATTACTGACGCGCATTTTTAAATGGTTGTTTCCGACAATTGCCGGAGATGAAACGCTAACATTTCTGGCGCAGAGGATCGGTTCCTGATTGCCGCTGCCAAAAGGGGCCAGCATCTGAATTTGTGTAAGCAGTTCATGGTTTATGTCGGCCAGCAGGCACTGGGCGTCAATTGCGGTGCATGAGGCAAATTCCTGTTCCGGACAGCTGTCGTTGATAATTTCACTTAACTGCTTTGTGAACGGGGCTATATTTTCTTCCTCGATCAGGATGCCGGCCGCATAGCGATGGCCGCCGTAGGCCAGCAGATGCGATTCACAACGCTTGATCCCCTCGAAGAGATTAAAATCTGCGGCGCTGCGTCCTGAGCCCTTGCCCAATCCATCTTTGATGCTGATAAGTATCGCCGGTCGGCCAAAACGGTCCGCTAGTTTTGAGGCGACAATCCCTATCACGCCTGGATGCCAGTCCGGAGAGGAGAAAACCATTGGTTCATTATCACCGGAAGTTGTGGCCTTTGACACTGTTTCCAGCAGTTGAGCGAAAATCGCTCTTTCCAGTAACTGTCTTTTTTTGTTAAAACCTTCAAGTTTTTGCGCGAGAATGAAAGCCTCTTCTGAATTTTCGGAAAGGAGCAGTTCGACGGCATTTGCCGCCGACGAAATCCTGCCCGCCGCATTTATCCGGGGGATGAGGGTAAAGGATGCCCTGCTTGCTTCTATCGGCTTTCCTTCCAGGCCGCAAACCATTTTCAGCGCGCGTATCCCAATTCTTGTGTCCTGCGATATAAGTTCCATACCTATTTTAGCGAATATCCTGTTTTCATCGACCAGCGGGACAACATCGCCAATGGTACCCAACGCAACGAGATCAAGATAGCCCCGCAGATTAGGGCAGTTGCTGTTACTCCAGAACCCCTCGGTACGCAGGGCGCCGCGCAGGGCGATCAGGAAATTAAAAACAATGCCGACGGCAGCCAGTTGTTTGAAGGGAAAGCTGCAATCGGAGCGCTTCGGATTGACGATTGCGTCTGCCGGCGGCAGGGATTCCGAGGGTTCATGGTGATCGAGGATAATAACGTCGATGCCCAGCTCTTTGGCGAGCGCTATTTCCTCATGATTTGCCATGCCGCAATCAACGGTAACAATAAGCCCCACCCCTTCGGAGTGGAATCTTTTAACGGAGGCAATGTTAAGACCATATCCCTCCGACATCCTGTCCGGTATGTAGAAACTTGCATTGCCATGTATTTCGCAAATAAAACGCAAAAGCACTACGACCGAGGTTATTCCGTCTGCGTCGTAATCGCCAAAAACAACGATTTTTTTCTTTTGATGGAAAGCGGTGATAAACCGCTCAACGGCCTTTTTCATGTCCCGCATTAAAAAAGGATTATGAAGATCGTGAAGGGAAGGGGACAGGTAATGTCTGATTTCTTCAGTAGTGCCGATGTCACGATTGATAATGATTCCGGAAACGATAGGGCTTATTCCCAGATCCCGAACGAGCAGATACTGAGCTTCCCTGTTTTCTTCCCGCAAATGCCAGCGGGTTGTCGGGAGATCATGAACGGACATTTCACTCCGCTTGAAAAAGCATGATAAACATATCGGTAAAATAACCGAGAAAGGCCGGGGCAACTATAATCAAGTTCCCCCGGCCTTTTGTGGTTCTTGAATGATATTCTTAAACAATTTTTTTGACAAAACCGGACCGGATGCAGCGGGTACAAACCTTAACCTGCTTGACCCCTCCTGATTTATCGTCAACGCAACGGATCTTCTGGAGATTTGGTTGCCAGACCTTGGAATGCTTGTTATTGGCATGGCTTACCTTATGGCCCTTCAACGACTTCTTCCCACATACTTCACAAACTCTTGACATAGCCGAACTCCTTATTGAAATGTTGGGTGCACTTAAATCATATTGGTCAGAAATGCAAGCATTTTTTAATCATTAGTAAGGGAAGGGGGCTGGCCGGTAGCTTCCAGAACCCTCATCCAGATATTTCCAAGGGGATCGAGCTGCGTGCCGGAACCAATCATCTTGAGGGGAATATGGACGTATTCATCCTTCACCATGCCTACAATTATCCCTGTTTTCCCTGCCATTCCAGCATGAACGGCATATTGTCCGAGGGCACCGCAGTAGCGGCTGTCACTGGCGTTTGCCGGAACGCTGCGGATCATGTAGCTGGGGTCGATATACTTAATGTTAACTTCAATGCCTGTTTTTTCAAAGTGATCAGCAATTTCTTTTTTCAGGAAGGCGCCGATGTCATGCAGCCGGGGGTTGCCCGAGGCGTCTGTCTCAATAGTCAACTGTCGCCGGTTGGCCGGATATGGACAAGTTGCCCCCTGCAAAGGGCTGCAGAGGGCAGGGTCCCCCCTTTTCCAGTCCTGAGACATGATGTCCTGTCCTGCGCCTTCGGCGACAAGAAGAACACAATGGGCGCTTTCTTTCAGCCTTTTTTCGATTTGCCTGAGCAGCCCCTTTTCACCATCCAAATCAAAGGGAACCTCCGGGATAAGAACAAAATTTACATCATTTTGTGCCAAAGCGGCGCTTGCCGCAATATGGCCGGCTTCCCGTCCCATGATCTTGACAAGGCCAATTCCATTGGGCGCTCCCTTAGCCTCTACATGGGCGCACTGGATTGCCTTGACCGATTCGGAAACGGCTGTATCGAAGCCGAATGACTGCTGTATCAGGTTCAGGTCGTTGTCAATAGTCTTAGGTATCCCGACAACCCCAATATTCAGACCGCGGCGCGCAATCTCTTCGCAGATGCCCTCCGTTCCCCGTATGGTACCGTCTCCGCCTATTGTGAAAAGCAGGTCAATGTTCATTCTTTTCAGGGCGTTCACCATCTCGTCTATATCCTGACGTCCCCGGGAGGAGGAGAGAATTGATCCCCCCAGGTTATTGATGTCTTTTACGACATCGGGCGTGAGCTGAATTACCGGATGGCCGTATTTATGAATAAATCCCTGAAATCCATACTTGATGCCAATAACATTTTGAACGCCATAGCGATAATAAAGTTCCATAACCAACGAGCGGATAACATCATTTATGCCGGGGCAAAGCCCGCCGCAGGTAACAATGGCGGCTTTTGTTTTGGAGGGATCGAAGAATATTTTCTCACGCGGTCCGGCCATCTCAAAGGAAAGCGGCAAGCCCTCCGGCGATTTCAGGGAATCAAACTCGTTCAGATAGGTATTGAAAAGCAATCTCCTTTCTTCGGGAACAAAATAGCTGACGTTTACAGGAGACGGGATGGTGCATTCGCCGAGAGCATGTATCGTAAAATCATAAACGATGTCTGTTTTATGAACATTAAGCTTAGCATTGTAAACATTAAACTCCGTTTTGCGAACATTAAACTCCGTTTTCATGCTATGAGTCTCCCTTAAGTTATTGTCAAAGGCGGGTTGATAAGGGCTGTATCCTCACGCCGGGTGGAGTTAAGAATGCACACCTTGCGGCCATTTATCTCTATTCTGCCTTCAGCGTAGTACTGGATGGCCTGGGGATAGATACGATGCTCCTCTGCCAAAATGCGTTTTGAGAGGCTGCTTGCATCATCATCGTCATAAACCGGAACTACAGCTTGGATAATTACGGGACCGGAATCTACTCCTTCATCGGCAAAATGAACGGTGCATCCGGAAAATTTCACCCCATAATCGATAGCCTTCTGCTGGACATGGAGTCCTGAAAAAGCGGGAAGGAGAGCCGGGTGGATATTAATTATTTTCATCGGGAAGGCGCGAAAAAAGAGGGGAGTCAGTATTCGCATGAACCCTGCCATCACAACAAGTTCGACTCCCGAGGCTTTGAGGATTTCAATCACGCGTCTGTCAAAATCCTCTCTCGCCGCAAAGCGACGATGATCGACTACCGCCGTGGGAATATTATGTTTTCGACACCTCTCCAAGGCGTAGGCGCATGGATTGTTGCTGATCACTACGCTAATCTGGCCGTCGAGTTTTTTGTTTTCTATAT
Organism: Syntrophales bacterium; assembly: GCA_023229765.1. Taxonomy (NCBI): domain Bacteria; kingdom Pseudomonadati; phylum Thermodesulfobacteriota; class Syntrophia; order Syntrophales; species Syntrophales bacterium. The sequence continues at coordinate 33,020 of JALNYO010000020.1, forward strand.
TTTCTATAAGGGACTGGAGATTTGAACCGTTTCCCGAAACAAGAACGCCAAGGACAGTCTTGCGCCGTGCCTCTCTTACCCCTTGAGTTTCAGATGAAGTAAACTGATCGGTCATCTTTCCCTCTCATTTCAATTTCTCCTAAGGCATAGCCGTGCTCACCCATTTTATCCAGCCGGTCGATAATCTCTGCTTCATCATTTTTTGCGACAATCAGGACCATTCCGATCCCCATGTTGAACACCCGAAACATCTCTTCATCATCGATCTTGCCGATGTCGCGGAGTAAATCAAAAATCGGCAGGGTGGGCCAGCTTCCTCTGCGAATTACGCTGCAGCACTGAGCAGGGATAATGCGGGGGATGTTTTCGGTAAAGCCCCCTCCGGTAATATGCACAATTCCGTGGATTTGGAAATTTTTGATCAGATTGAGAATAGGTTTTACGTAAATTTTGGTTGGGGTGAGGAGCTCGAGCCCCAATGACTGGTCAAAACCGGCTATTTTGGCGGATGGTTTCAGTTTCCCTTCGTCAAAGAGGATGCGCCGCACCAGTGAAAAGCCATTGCTGTGCAACCCGGAGGATGCTATTCCGATAATCCGGTCGCCGACGCGGATTTCGGATCCGTCGATCAGCTTATCAGCTTCGACAACGCCGACGCAAAAACCGGCAAGATCATACTCGCCGTTTGGATAGAAACCCGGCATCTCCGCCGTTTCCCCGCCGAGCAGCGAGCAGCCGGCATCCTGACAACCCGTGACGATTCCTTCAACAATTTGAACGCTTTTATCTACATCCAGCTTGCCGCATGCTATGTAGTCGAGAAAAAAGAGCGGCTCCGCTCCCTGAACAATGATGTCGTTTACCGACATCGCAACAAGGTCGATTCCGACCGTATCATGCTTGTCCATCAATTGCGCGATTTTGAGTTTGGTGCCTACGCCGTCCGTGGAAGAGACAAGCAGAGGGTCTTTTATTTTCCCCGTATCGAGGTGGAAAAGGCCGCCGAAACCGCCAATTCCACTCATCATTTCCCTGCGGGTGGTGTTTTTTATCAGAGGTTTTATTCTCTCGACAAAGGAATTGCCCGCATCAATGTCAACTCCAGATTTTCTGTAAGTAAGTTTGTCTGTCATTCAGCTTCTCTCCCCAAACGATAATTTAAAAATCCTTAAATCGCAGATTAATGTTCATAAATCGCCGGCCGTTTATTATCTTAGCTTTATCATAAAGTCAATTATTTACTTGTCTCTAAATGTATAATATGCTAAAAAGACTAACGTTTGTTAAGTTATCTCTATAAATTTCCTCATGTCCGCGGCCAGGGTAAAGATGGAGCCATTATTAAAAATCATCGAAAAAATGGAGGCGCCGCTTTTTTTTGCAGCATGGAACTCTTACAGCCGCCTGTCGCTTGTCGAAAATCTCGGCGAGGCGATGACGTCTCTTCTGAAGCAGCTCCGAGGAGCTGTCAATCCCAAGGGCAATAAACTTACCCGGATTAAGGATAGGGATGCCATCATCAATGAACTTTCAAGGCTGTTTCTCGATTATGATGGGTCAGGCGCCGAAGAGAAGAAAGTACGGATAGATAATGCAGTCAAAGCGCTTGCTGATTTGAAAGGCATTCTGCAAAGAGATTCTGATAGTGAAAATGGAAAAGGTGGGGAGGGGGCGTTACGTGTGCAAACTGCCCTTTCCCTTCCTATTACTTCTATCTCCGGGGTGGGACCGAGGATGGCCGCTCTTTTCACCCGTAAAGATATAAAAACGATAGAGGAGCTTCTCTACTTTCTCCCTCGCCGCTACGAAGACCGCCGGAATATTTCCCTGATCGCGGAAACTGTTCCTGGAGTAAAGCAGATTGTCGTAGGCAGAGTCGTGCATGCTGAGCTGCGTTTCTATGGCAGGAAAAAGGTGTTCGAAGCTCTAATCGAGGACTCTTCCGGGGTTATAAAGGCCAAATGGTTTAAAGGACAGGAACTGTTTTTTCGTAATGCCTTTAAGCCAAACGCCCGCGTCATCCTTGCCGGCGTGATTGTCGGGTTTCCTTTTGAACGGGAAATAATCCATCCTGATTTCGAGATTCTCAGCGAAGGTGAGGATCAGCTCCTCCACTTCAAGAGGATTGTGCCGATCTATTCCGAAACAGCCGGGCTTCCCCAAAAAACTATTCGGCGGATAACGTGGCGAGCTATGCGCGACTTTGCGCCCCTCATGATGAGCCCGATCCCTGAAAATATAATCAAAAGCCGCTCCCTGATGGATTTTCGCAATGCTTTTCGTATGGTCCATTTCCCCGATAACGACCACAATATCGATGACTATCAACAGATGCATTCGGCGGCCCATCGGCGGCTCATCTATGATGAGTTTTTCTTTTTTCAACTGGGAATGGCCTTGAGAAAAAAGGGACAGCTTCTCGAAAAGGGCATTTCTTTCAACGTCAATCCGGAGATGCTGCGCAATCTCTACAATATCCTCCCTTTTTCTCTAACCGGCGCCCAAAGTCGCACTATCGCGGAAATCGGGAAAGACATGGCCTCTCCGTTGCCTATGAACAGGCTTTTACAGGGGGATGTGGGCTCCGGAAAGACAATTGTTGCGACTGTCGCTGCCGTGGTTGCCTGTGCGAATGGATATCAGACGGCAATTATGGCCCCGACCGAAATTCTTGCCGAACAGCACTACCGCAATATATCTGAATTGTTGGATAAGCTGGGAATCAAATGCGAGCTGCTGACCGGCAATCTGTCGGCGCCCCAAAAGGCGGAGGTTCTGGAGAAAATAGAAAACGGACGGAGTGGGTTTGTAGTAGGCACACATGCCCTGATTCAGGGCAAGGTTGTTTTTAAAAAGTTGGGGCTCGTTGTGATCGATGAACAGCACCGCTTCGGCGTCGTTCAGAGGGCAGCCCTCCGCAAAAAAGGGCAAATTCCCGATGTCCTGGTCATGACCGCAACCCCCATCCCCCGCACCCTGGCAATGACGGTTTATGGCGATCTGGACGTCTCGATTATCGATGAAATGCCCCCCGGAAAACAGCCAACGCGGACGAAGGTTTTTTCGGAAGCGCAACGGTCGCGCGTTTATGAAATTATCCGCCGTGAGGTTAAAAAAGGCAATCAGGTGTTCATTGTCTATCCCCTGGTAGAAGCTTCAGAAAATCTTGACCTTAAGGATGCCGTTTGTATGGCGGAACACCTCCACAAGAATGTTTTTCCGGAGCTGAACGTCGGCCTTGTCCATGGCCGGATGAAAGGTAAGGAAAAAGAGCAGGTTATGAGTGATTTTGTCGGGATGAAAATAAACATTCTCGTCGCGACAACGGTCATTGAAGTTGGGATTGACATTCCCGCCGCGTCGCTGATGGTAATCGAACACGCGGAGCGGTTCGGGCTATCCCAGCTTCACCAGCTGAGGGGGCGTGTGGGCCGGGGCGGTGCTCCGTCTTACTGCATCCTGCTTGTTCAGAAGCCTTCCTCTGAAGACGCCCGCAAAAGATTGCGCATTATGGAGGAGACTAACGACGGCTTCCGCATTGCCGAAGAGGATCTGGCTATACGGGGGCCGGGTGAATTCATGGGAACCAGACAATCCGGCCTTCCCGATTTCAGGATAGCCAACATCGCACGGGATGGCAGGATTCTCTCTGAGGCGAAGGAAGATGCCTTTTCGGTTGTGGATAATGATCCGTATCTGACAGACCCGAATCACTCTGAACTCCGGGATGTCCTGCTGCGCAGATGGGAAGGCAGACTGTCCCTGGCGAAAACCGGATAGCTCTGGGTCTTAGGCACGGGGCGCATTTCTGATTTCCTCTATTGCGAATGTAAACTGCGCTTGACAGGGCAGTTTAATTATGGTTAAAAATTCAAATTAGGTCTGCCATTTTATCAGATATTTTTTGCCATGGCGTTTATTAAAAAAATCAACGAGGCTTAGATCAGTGCTGAAAGATAACGAAAAAGTAGGCGCGGTAATGGTGGTCGGTTCGGGGATCGCGGGCATTCAGGCTTCCCTCGATTTAGCGAATTCGGGAATAAAAGTTTACCTGGTGGAAAACGGGATCAGTGTCGGCGGCGTAATGGCGCAGCTCGATAAAACTTTTCCGACAAATGACTGTTCCGCCTGCATATTGTCGCCCAAGCTGGTGGAAGTAGGCCGCCATCCCAATGTCGATATAATGACGCGGCGCACGGTGGAAACAGTCGAGGGCGAACCGGGGCACTTTAAAATAAAAATGACTCGCGCCCCGCGCTTTGTTAATCTCGATAAATGCACCGGTTGCGGTGATTGCGCCAATGTCTGCCCGGTTTCCGTTTTGTCCGGGTTTAACGGTGATTTAAGTGAACGAAAGGCGATTTACCGCCATTTCCCCCAGGCGATTCCCAGCGCCTTTGCCATTGACAAGCTTGGAACTTCTCCCTGTAAAGCCGCTTGCCCCGCACATATCAGCGTGCAGGGCTATATAGCTCTCATTGCCGCCGGCAAATACCGCGAAGCGCTGAAACTCATTAAAAATGATAATCCGTTCCCCTCGGTTTGCGGCCGCGTCTGTAACCATCCCTGTGAAACAGCCTGTAAAAGGGGCGAGGTCGAGCAACCTGTTGATATTATGCACTTGAAGCGGTTTGTTGCCGATCTGGATTTGAACGATGCCTCCAAATTTATTCCCGAAATAGCGGAAAAGAAAAACAAGAAGGTGGCGATTGTCGGCGCCGGCCCGGCCGGTCTTACCGCCGCCTATTACCTGGCCATCGAAGGTTATGACATTGAAGTCTTTGAAGCGCTTCCGGTAGCGGGAGGCTGGCTGGCAGTCGGCATCCCTGAATATCGTCTCCCGAAAAATATCTTCAACGCCGAAATCAGAATCATAGAGGATCTGGGCGTTAAAATAAAATTGAATACCCGTGTCGGCATAGATGTCACGCTTGCCGAACTTAAAAATAACCATGATGCCGTATTCATCGGCTGCGGTTCGCATATCAGCTCCAAACTCGACATTCCCGGCGAGGATTTGGAAGGCGTTATTCACGGCATTGATTACCTGAAGAGGGTTAATCTCGGCGACAAAATATTCCTGGGTAACCGTGTTGCGGTAGTCGGAGGCGGAAATGTCGCAATGGATGCTGTCCGCACGGCAATTCGCACCGGCTCCAGGGAAGTCTTCATTCTTTACCGCCGGACGAGGGACGAAATGCCCGCGGCGCCGGATGAAATTGAAGAGGCGCTGGAAGAGGGAATAAGGATGGAATTTCTGGCGGCGCCGGTTAGGATTATCGGCAATAACGGCCGTGTCACCGCCGTTGAGTGTCTCCGCATGGAATTGGGCGAACCCGATGCCAGCGGAAGACGCCGTCCCGTGCCCATCAAAGGTTCGGAGTTTACCATAGAAGTTGATGCTGTTGTCCCGGCAATCGGCCAGGCCAACGAACTATCCTTCATCAGCAAGGAGAGCGGCATAACCATTAATAAATGGAATAACATTGACGCGGATGCCGTAACCTTCGCAACCAGTGTGCCGGGAATTTTCGCGGGCGGCGACGTTACAACCGGGCCTGCAACGGCTGTCAAAGCTATTAATGCCGGAAAACAGGCGGCGATTTCCATTAGTCGTTATCTGAATGGCGGGGACCTCGGGGCGGGACGCGCCCATGACTGGACAAAAGGCCTGGCGGATCATGGCGACAACAGCAAGGTCAAAAAAGTCAAACGCGTTGAGTATCCACTGATGGAGGTCAAGAAAAGGAAATCAAATTTTGATGAGGTAGGCCTTGGTTTCACCGAAGAGCAGGCCAAAGCCGAAGCGGCGCGGTGTCTTTCCTGCGGCATCTGTTCGGAATGTTATCAATGCGTTGATGCCTGTCTTGCCAAGGCAATCGACCACGATATGATTTTTGAAGAAGAAACAATTGATGTCGGCGCTGTCATTGCCTCCCCAGGTTTTGAGATTTTTGACGCCCGGCTGCGTGGTGAATACGGCTACGGCATTTATAAAAATGTTGTCTCCAGCATTCAGTTTGAACGGATTCTTTCCGCTTCCGGCCCTTTCTTCGGGCATGTGCAGAGAATTTCCGACGGCAAAGAGCCCAGGAAGATCGCCTTCATTCAGTGCGTCGGTTCCCGCGACACCTCCTGCAACAACAGTTGGTGCTCTTCTGTATGTTGCATGTACGCGACGAAGGAAGCGATTATCGGCAAGGAGCACGCCAATGGGCTGGATGCTACCATTTTCTACATGGATATTCGCGCCCACGGCAAGGATTTTGATCGCTTTGTCAATCGTGCCAAAGAAGAATACGGCATCCGTTACATCCGTTCGCTGCCTTCGGTTATTAAAGAATTACAGCAGACGAACAATTTGCTGATCACTTACGTAAAACCCGACGGCACACTGGTGGAAGAAGAATTTGACATGGTCGTTCTTTCCGTCGGACTCACGCCGCCCAAAGAAGCCAATAAACTCTCCGCCAGTCTTGGCATCGAACTGGAAAAGCACGGTTTCTGCAAAACCACCATGGAAAACCCGGTGCAGACGTCGCGCCCAGGCGTCTTTGTCTGCGGCGCTTTCGGTGGGCCTAAGGACATTCCCGAGACGGTCATGGAAGCGAGCGCTGCTGCTGCCTGTGCGGAAGGCCTGCTGGCCGCCAAACGCGGCACGCTGACGATCGCCGAGGAGATGCCCGAGGAAAAGGATTTGCGCGGCCAGGCAGTCCGCACCGGTGTTTTTGTCTGCCATTGCGGCATCAATATCGGCGGTGTTGTCGATGTTCCATCCGTCAGGGATTATGCGTCAACCCTGCCGTCGGTTGTTTATGCTGCGGACAATCTCTTCACCTGTTCCCAGGATACGGCGGTCAAGATGGCGGAAGTCATCAAGGAACATAATTTGACGAGGGTAGTCGTGGCTTCCTGCTCTCCGCGTACCCATGAAGGCCTGTTTCAGGAGAATTGCGAAAAGGCCGGCCTGAACAGATACCTGTTTGAGATGGCTAACATCCGCGATCAGGATTCCTGGGTTCACGTGCATGAACCGGAAGCGGCAACGCAAAAAGCCAAGGATTTGGTCAGAATGTCTGTAGCCAAGGCGCACTATTTAAAACCCCTGAAGCCCGGTCAGCTTCCCGTCAATCACGCGGCCTTGATTATTGGCGGTGGTCTGGCCGGGATGACGGCAGCACTGACGCTGGCTGATCTGAATTTCCCGTCCTTCATTGTGGAGAAGGAAGATCAGTTGGGTGGCAATTACCGTCGTTTGTATAAAACTCTCGAAGGGCTCGATACCCGCGACCACCTTAAAAACCTTTTGGGAAAGGTAGATGATAATCCGTTAATCACCGTCGTTCAAAACGCGCAAATCAAGAAAATTGAAGGCTTTATCGGCAATTACAAAACAACCGTACTGGCCAGGGATGTTGAAAAAGTTTTTGAACACGGCGTTGTGATTGTCGCGAGTGGAGCCTATGAACATAAACCGCAGGAATATCTCTACGGTCAAAACGCCAAAATTAAAACACAAAGAGAGCTGGAGAGTCTGATTTGCGAAGAAGCCCCTGAACTTGCCGCTGCTAAAAACATCGTCATGATTCAATGCGTCGGTTCCCGCGATAAGGAGCGGCCTTACTGCAGCCGATTCTGTTGCAGCGAGGCCATAAAGAATGCACTGATATTGAAGGCTAACGATCCGTCCCGGGACATTACAATAATTTACCGTGATATCCGTACATACGGCTTTAAGGAAGATTATTACAAAGAGGCGCGTGAGGCGAATATAAAGTTTATCTCCTATGAAGAGGCGATAAAGCCGGAAATTGTTGCCGCCGGCGATAAAGTGACGGTAAATATTCTGGATCCTATTCTTGATGAAGCAGTCAGTCTGCCTGCCGATATTGTGGTCTTGAGTGTCGGCGTTGTGCCCAATCCGGAAAATGTGATGATCGGCAATATGTTGAAAGTGCCGACCAATCAGGACGGGTTTTTCCTCGAGGCGCATGTGAAATTGCGCCCGGTGGATTTTGCGACCGATGGTGTCTTTATGTGCGGTATGGCGCATTCGCCGAAGTTCAGCGACGAATCCGTTACCCAGGCAAATGCCGCTGTTTCTCGCGCCTGTATGATTTTGACACAGGATTACATTGAGGCGGAAGGAAAGACGGCTTTTGTCAACAAAGAGCTCTGCTCGGCGTGCGGGCTTTGCGAAATCAACTGTCCGTTCGGCGCTATTGCGGTCAACGTCATTGAAGGCTGCGCTGAAGTCAATGCCGTCCTTTGCAAGGGCTGCGGCGTCTGCACGGCATCCTGCCGCATGAACGCCGCTGATTTGAACGGCTTTAACAATGAGGAAATACTCTCCCAAATTGGGGCATTTTATTAACGATAAGCATCGCGGCAAAAACGCCGTGCAGGGAGTATATATGGCTGAAAATTTGGAAAAAGAAAAATGGGAACCCAAAATTGTCGCAATTGTCTGCAACTGGTGCACCTATGCCGGTGCCGATCTGGCGGGCATCAGCAGAATTCAGTATCCGCCCAATGTGAGAATTATCCGGGTTCCCTGCACCGGCAGGATTAATCCTTTTTATATAGTGAAAGCACTTCAGGAAGGGGCAGACGGGGTTCTGGTTTCCGGTTGTCATCCCGGCGAGTGCCACTATATATCGGGAAATTTGGTTGCCCGCCGCAAGTTTGCCGCGTTAAAAAGTTTCCTGAATTACATCGGCATCGAAGGCGACAGGACGATATTTACCTGGGTCTCCGCCTCCGAAGGCGACCGTTTTGCGCAAGTCATCAGGGGTGTGACCGCCAAGGTCAAGGCCCTCGGACCTGCTGAAAAAATGATCAAGCAAATTGGTTAATTGGAAAATAGATTATTGATGGAGCCCAATGGTGGAAAACATCGAAATAAAATTACGGGACGAAGCAAAAAGGCTGCTTTTGGAAAAAAGTGTTGATGTCATTATCGGCTATGAAACGGGAACATTGCCTTTGACTGCGACCCCATGCTTTATAAACTCTCCGGAAGAAGCCGAGAAACTGGTCTTCAACGAGCTCTGCACGCAAAATATTGCTAAATATGTCCATGATTTTATCACTAATCACAAGAATTCCCAGAAGCGCGTCAAACCGGAAGACCGCAAAAAGAAGGTTATCGGCGTTGTCGCCCGCGGCTGCACAACCAGGTCACTTGTTCTCCATCTCCAGGAGAGACAGTACGACCGCGATGAAGTGCATATCATCGGCGTCCCCTGCGAAGGGTATCTGGACAGAAAAAAACTGGAGAAAACGTTGCAGGGTGAAGAAATTCTGGATGGGAATGTTGAAAACGGACAGATTAAAGTCAAGACCGCCGCCGGGGATAAAACTCTTTCCCGGGCCGATCTTCTTGCCGACAACTGCCGCGCCTGCCGGTTTAATAATCCGATTATTTCCGACATCATTATCGGGTCTCCGGCCCCGGCCATGAACCCGGATAATGAATACGAAAAAATTAATGAATTTGAGAAAAAATCCCTTGCAGAGCGCTGGGCTCACTTCACAAAGGAAATGGGGAAATGCCTCCGCTGTTACGCCTGCCGTCAGGCCTGTCCTTCCTGTTACTGTCCGACGTGCTTTGCCGAACAGAGCCAGCCGCAGTGGGTGGGCATCGGTGATGACGAGAGCGATACGCAGGTATTTCAATGTATGCGCTTATTTCACATGGTCGGCCGTTGTGTTGATTGCGGCTCCTGTGTTTCCGTTTGCACGACGGGTGTTGACCTGCGCAACTATTTGAAAAAGGAAGAAAAGGATTGTTGGGAACTTTTCGGCAGCAGGGCGGGCTCTTCGCTGGAAGAGATGCCGCCCTTGGGCAAATACGGCGAGCATGACAAGCAGGATTTTATCTACAACCCATAATAAGTTCGGGTAAAAAAGGTGAATATGAAAACTTTCCTGAATGAAGTTAATGAGCGGATTGACGGAGTGGTCCTGCAGAGATGCTATCACTGCCGCAGGTGCACTGCCGGCTGTCCCGTCGCTGCCTACATGGAATATAACCCGAACAAGGTTATAAGGATGATTCAAAACGGCAAACGCGCTGAAGTACTCAACAGCTCGACCATCTGGCTTTGTCTTTCCTGCGAAACCTGCGTAACCCGCTGTCCCAATGAGGTGGATATAGCGCGGATGATGGATGTTTTAAGGCAGATGGCAATTGAGTCCGGCGTTGTCGCTCACGAGAAAAACATCCTGAAATTCCACGAGGCCTTCCTTTCCAATATCAAAATGTTGGGCAGAATCAATGAGCCCCTGCTGATGGTGCAGTATAAATTAAAATCCGGTGATTTGTTTTCGGACATGCTTCTGGGTGCAGATATGCTTGCCAAAGGCAAATTGTCCCTGTTGTCGCCACGGACTAAGGATTTGAAATCCGTGAAAGACATCTTTGAAAAAAATCAGGCCCAGGGGGATAAATTTCTTTAGAAACAAAGTGTTGGTAAATAAGGAGGTTGGTGTTGAAGGTTTCCTACTATCCCGGCTGCTCTCTGCATGCGACGGGAAAAGAATATGACCAGTCAATGAGGACTGTCAGCAGCGCACTGGGGATTGAACTCAGGGAAGTTGAAGACTGGTCCTGCTGTGGGGCTTCGTCCGCGCACAGCACAAATTTCGACCTCTCCATTGCCCTGTCGGCGCGCAACATGATTATCGCTCAGAGGGACGACAGGGATGTCATGGTTCCCTGCGCCGCCTGTTTCAATCGTTTCAAAACGGCTGAACATCATCTGAAAACCGACGAGAAACTGAAAACAAGGATTGAAGGCATCGTCGGCGCCAAATACGAGGGTGGAAACGCAATCCGCAATCCGATAGATATTATTTACAATGAAATCGGTTTGGATACGCTGGCAGCAAAAGTGACTAAACAATTGTCCGGGTTAAGGCCGGTTGCCTATTACGGCTGTCTGCTTTTACGGCCCCCGGAGGTCTGTGCCTTCGATAATTACGAAAACCCTCACCTGCTTGGCGACATATTGGATGCGCTCGGCGCTGATGTACACAACTGGTCCTATAAAACCTGTTGCTGCGGTGGCAGTTTGGCCATCAGTAAAACAAACATTGTTGTAAACATGGTTGACAGACTGATGCGAGCGGCTCGGGAAGCGGGAGCTAACTGTGTGGTTACCGCCTGTCCTTTGTGCATGAATAATCTCGACATGCGTCCCTCTCCGGAATTGAAAATGCCTGTATTTTATTTTACCGAACTAATGGCGCTGGCCATGGAATTATCTGGAGCAGAGGAGACTTTCAAATCACACATCTTTGATCCGCGGCCATTACTCCGCGGGTTGAAGCTTATTTAACGGTGCGGCAGATTTGCTGAAACGAAGGCACATAAGTTAGAGGAAATTATGGAAAAGCGGTTAATCAACAAAGATTCGCTTGCAGGTATAGCCAGAAAGATGGCGATGGAATTGACGGTTTGGGTTCCGGTAAGAGAGGAGGATAACGTGCTTTTCGCGCCCCTGTCTCAAGATACGGAGCCATTTTTCGCCTATCTCAATTCCCGAAACGCGCCCAAGCAGGTATTCTTCCCGCATACGGAAAAGCTGATGAAATACACCCGCACTCCGAAAGGAATGGTCTTTTCTGAGGAAGAAAGTAAGGCAGATAAAGCGGTCCTTTTCGGCGTTCGTCCCTGTGACGCCCAGAGCTTTGCGCTACTGGACATGCTTTTTGATCAGGAAAAGTACAGGGATCCATACTATGTCGCCAAAAGAAACAATACCACGGTCATTACTCTGACCTGTGTGCAGCCGCCGTACGCTACCTGCTTCTGTACCTCTGTGGATGGTGAACCGCTTTCCGGCGGGGGCGCGGATATTCTGCTGACGGAGCTTGACGCAAATTATCTGGCGGAATTCATCACGGCCAAAGGAGAAAAACTGCTGAAATATTTCGGCGATCTCAAAACCGATGAAGCTGACGACAGCAGGAAGATGGAGGTCAGCGAAAAGGCAAAGCAGGCCATCAAATCCAAAATACCGGCTCATGAAATAAAACCGCTTCTGGATAGCAATTTTGAGCATCCCTTCTGGGCGACAATCCACAGCAAGTGCCTCGCCTGCGGAACCTGCACCTATCTGTGCCCCACCTGCCATTGCTTCGACATCAGCGATGAGGCTACGGGAAGCGACGGGGTGCGGATTCGTTCGTGGGATTCTTGCATGTTTCCTCTTTTCACGAAAGAAACGTCCGGACACAATCCGCGAACCTCGCAGAAAGAGAGATGGCGCCAGCGCATCATGCACAAATTCAAGTATTATGTGGATAATTTTAACGCCATCGCCTGCGTGGGTTGCGGCCGTTGTGTGAGATCCTGTCCCGTTAATCTGGACATCAGAAAAGTCGTGGAAGATATTTCCAAGTTATAGTCATGGAGCAAGTAATGCAAAATCCTTATATCCCGTATCCTGTTGAGATCGCCAAAATTATCACGGAAGTGGACACGAAAGACATCAAGACTTTCCGTTTGAAATTCGTGAATAAGGAAGACGAAGAGGCATTCCAATATATTCCCGGCCAGTTCGGCGAGCTTTCCGTTTACGGCAAAGGGGAATCTCCCATAGGGATTGCCTCCTCGCCCACGCAGAAGGGCTATATAGAATTTACCGTGCAGAAAGCGGGAGTCGTTACCAGCGCCCTCCATGAAATGGAAGAAGGAACCATGATGGGTGTGCGCGGCCCGATGGGCAATTCCTGGCCGATCGAGTATCTGGAAGGGAAAAACCTGGTGATTGTCGGTGGTGGTTTTGCCTTTACAACTTTGCGATCCCTGATTAATTACATGATTTATGAAGACAACCGCAAACGTTTCGGTAAAATTACCATTATTTACGGTTCCAGAAATCCTGGTTTGCTGCTTTATAAAGACGAACTTGCCGCCTGGGAAAAAAGGGACGACCTGAACGTAAATATCACGGTTGATAAGGGAGATGCGACGTGGAAGGGCAGGGAAGGATTTGTCCCCACAGTGTGCAAAGAGGTGGCGCCCAGTTCCGAAAACGCAGTGACCGTTATCTGCGGCCCGCCCATCATGATCCGCTTTACGCTGCCGGTCTTTTTCGATTTGGGATTCTCGAAGGAAAATATCATCACATCGCTGGAAATGCGGATGAAATGTGGTATAGGCAAGTGCGGTCGCTGCAATGTCGGCAATAAGTACGTCTGCAAAGACGGCCCGGTATTTTCCCTGGCGGAGTTGGACAAACTGACTAAAGAATATTAATAAGCTCAATACGTTATAACAATAAACCGGCAGGATTATAAAAAATGAAAAGGGTTATTAATTTAGGACTTATCGGTTTTGGCACAATAGGTACAGGTGTAATCAAGCTGCTCCAGAAAAACGGCGAACTGATCGCCGGACGACTTGGCGCGGAGATTCGACTGAAGAGAATAGCGGATCTCGACATCACCACCCCCCGGGGGGTCGATATCCCGGAGGGTATTCTGACAACAAAAGCAGACGACATCCTCAATGACCCGGAAATCGACATTGTCATCGAGCTGATGGGTGGATACGAGCCGGCCCGCACCTTTATCCTGAAGGCGATGGACAACAAAAAACACATTTGCACAGCAAATAAGGCGCTTTTGGCGACTTATGGGGACGATATTTTCCGGAGTGCGCATAGAAACGGTGTCAATATCGGCTTTGAGCCCAGCGTGGGCGGCACGATCCCGGTCATCAAAACGATCAAGGAGAGTCTGATCGGCAACCGGATCGAATCGATCATGGCGATTGTCAACGGAACGTCAAACTTTATCCTCAGCAAAATGACCGATGAGGGCGGTTCCTTTGAGACTGTCCTTAAAGAAGCGCAGACACTTGGCTTTGCAGAAGCCAATCCGACCTTTGACATCGAAGGAGTGGATGCCGCGCACAAGCTTGCCATTCTTCTTTCCCTTTCCTATGGGAAGAGGGTGTGCCTTGAAGATCTGCACAGGGAAGGGATAGCGAGTATTGGCGAACAGGATATCGCTTTTGCCAGGGAGCTCGGCTATCGGATAAAATTGCTTGCTATCGCCATCCGGAGGGGTGAATTAATCGAGGCGAGACTACACCCGACGATGGTTCCGTTTGGTCACCTTCTTGCCAATGTCAACAGCAATTTCAACGCCTTTCATATCATAGGCGATGCAGCTGATTCCGTGTTTCTCTATGGCCAGGGGGCGGGTATGATGCCGACGGCGAGCGCCGTTATCAGCGACGTGGTCGATATCGCCCGGGATATCATCAAGGGGAGCGCGGGACGGGTTCCGCCCCGGGTCTTTGACGAAGAAAAAATAAGCGATATCAATCTTTTGCCCTTTGAAGAGATTATCACCAATTATTATTTTCGTTTTTCAGTTGCCGACCGACCGGGTGTCCTTTCCCGCATCTCCGGCATCCTCGGACAGAACAACATCAGCATTGCTGTGGTGATCCAAAAGGGACGAAGGCAGAATGGCGCCGTTCCAATTGTAATGACTACCTACAAAGCCAAGGAGCGTCATGTCCAAAAGGCTCTTGCGGAGATTGATACGCTTGATGTCGTGATGGGAAAAACCATGCTGATTAGAATTGAGGATGATAAACTTTCATGAAATACATAGTGTTACTGGGAGACGGGATGGCAGATTACCCCATTGACTCCCTGCAAGGGAAAACCCCGCTCGAATACGCCTACACCCCCAATATGGACAGGATCGCAGCGGAGGGAACGTTGAGCCTGATCGACACAATTCCCTTGGGGCTTGCCCCCGGAAGCGATGTGGCGAATCTTGCCGTCCTCGGTTATGATTCCCGTGTCTTTTATTCGGGAAGGGCGCCGCTCGAGGCGGCCAATATGGGGGTCCAGCTTGCGTCGGAGGATGTCGCCTTTCGTTGCAATCTTGTGACATTAAGCGACTCTGCGGAGCCGGTTATGGAGGATTTTACTGCCGGCCATATCTCCTCTGCGGAGGCGGCACCCATTATAAATGATTTGAACGCTGCGCTGGGCTCGGAACAGTTCCGGTTTCATCCCGGCGTCGGGTATCGGCACCTGTTGGTGTGGCACGGAGGAGAGCCTGGCATGAAGACGACTCCGCCTCACGACATCACCGGCCAAAAGGTTGCGCCGTATCTGCCCAGCGGGGAGGGCGCTCTGGAGATATCCCGTCTGATGAAGCTATCCCAGGAGTTTCTTGCCGATTACCCGCTTAACCGGGAACGACTAGCGAAGGGGCTGAAACCAGTAACGTCTATCTGGCTTTGGGGGCAGGGGAGGGCGCCCCTGATTCAAAAAATGACGGAGAGATTTCAAATTACAGGCGGGATGATATCCGCCGTTGATCTGCTGAACGGAATCGGGGTTTATGCCGGGCTCGAGGTCCTCAAAGTCAAGGGGGCAACCGGCTACACCGATACCAATTATGTCGGCAAGGCCGAAATGGCATTGTCTGCGCTCCAGAATCTCGATTTTGTCTTTCTCCACGTCGAATCCCCTGACGAGATGGGGCACGAAGGAAATCTCAGTGGGAAGATAATGGCGATTGAGGATTTCGATAAGAAGGTTGTTGGTACAATCCTTGACGGGATTCCCCTGCTTGGTGAATACCGGGTTGCCGTTTTAAGCGACCATCGGACTCCGATTGCGCTAAAAACCCATATTGCCGATCCGAGCCCACTGGCGTTTCTCTCTTCCCGACCCGGTGAAAATCAGGGCCGGGGAGTTTCGTTTGGGGAAACCAGCGCTCATAATTCCGGCAACATGGTATCGCCCGGATATAGATTCATGGAACATTTTATCGGTGGTTTGGAGAGGCTCTTTGAATAGAAGCCCGCTGAAAATTAGAGTCATTTACGCGGACACCGATGCGATGGGTATTGTCTATCACACCAATTACATCCGCTGGTTCGAAATAGGAAGAACCGAGCTTTTTCGCGATCTTGGGATTGTTTATAAGGACCTTGAAGCATCAGGATGCAATCTGCCCGTAACCCAGGCCTACTGTCATTACCACCTGCCTGCCCGCTATGATGATCTGGTTCTTTTGGAAACCGAGATAGACTTTATTAAGCGGGCCAGTATTAAATTTACCCACAAGATATGGGACGAAGCGCATATCAATTTGCTGACCGAGGGCTATACTGTGCATGCCTGCACCGACCGCACCGGAAAAATTATCCGCATGCCGGCCATAATAACCGACAAACTCAGAACATTTGTTAATAATCCGCATTAACACGGATATCTTTTAAACGATTAATCACGCCGTAAAGGAGAGAATTGAAAATAATGACAAATAAGTTAGAAAAAAAAGAACTCGAAGAACCTGACAAGCTCACTATTTTATTCACTAAAATAAGATCATTTGTCGAAACCCACCGGAGTAAAATATATCTTGGAGCAGGGATAGCGGTCGTCATCTTTCTCATTGCCGGCGGCTTTTATCTCTATCAGGCAAATTACGAAAACAGAGCAGCCGGATTTTACAATGGGATATTGACGGCCCAAATGAAAGCGGGTTCCCCCGCCGGCGACGAAGCATTGACGAAAGGATTGAAGGAACTACTCTCCAAATATCCGCGGAGCAATGCCGCTTCTCTCGGTCACTATCGCCTGGGGAATTTATATTACAACCGTCGCGCTTATGATGAGGCGGAGGCCTCCTATCATGCGTTTATCAAAAGCGCTTCTTCCGATAACGATTTAATCGCCCTTGCCTATAATGGTTTGGGCGCATGCGCAGAACAAAAAAAAGACCTTAAAAAGGCCCTGGAATTTTATGATCTGGCGATGAAAACGAAGGCCGGTTCATCGTTTGAAAGTATAAATTACTCAAATATTGCGAGAATTTACGAGGAATTGAAGGATAACAAGAAGGCCGTTGAGTTCTATCAGAAGGCGCTTTTGAAAACAACTGATCCGGCGAGGAGCATCTTGATAAAAAGAAAGCTGTCGCTATTGAGTTGATTTTGACGTCTTCTTTTTAAAAGGTGAAATTTATGACGGAAGATTACTATAAGACGCTGGGTATAGAAAAAGGGGTTGATCAGGAAGAGGTAAAGAAGGCCTACCGGAAACTGGCGATGAAGTATCATCCCGACAAAAACCCCAATAACCGCGAGGCGGAAGAAAAATTTAAGAAAATCAGCGAGGCGTACGCCGTGTTAAGCGACGCTGAAAAGCGCAAGCAGTACGATACCTATGGCTCTGATCAGTTCAGTCAGCGCTACAGTCAGGAAGACATCTTCCGCAATGTGGATCTCAATGAGATCTTGAAGGGTTTTGGATTTGGCGGTATGGGCGGCGGGTTTCGCAGTACCGGCAGGCGGGGCGGCTTCAGTTTTCAAACGGGAGGAGGAGCCTACGATGATCGCTTCAGAGGGGGACAATCCGCTTACTCTGTGCCGCAAAAAGGGGAGGACTTGCATTACAATCTTTCCATTACGCTCGAAGAGGCTGTTGCGGGTGCGGAAAAACAGATTTCCCTCCGCAGTGAAAACGGGATCAATGAAATAACGGTAAAAATTCCCGCCGGCATCAATACCGGCAAGAAGCTGCGGCTCTCCGGAAAAGGCTACCCGGGAACAAACAACGGTTCCAATGGCGATTTATACCTGAACATTAATGTACTTCCTCATCCGCTGTTCGCCCGGGATGGAAATGACATATACATTGAAAAAACGATATCATTCACCCAGGCTGCTTTGGGAGGCAGCATCGAAGTCCCGACGATCGATGGTTCTGTTAAAAGGCTTAAAGTTCCGTCAGGGACGCAGTGCGGCGCCAAGATCCGTCTGAAGGGTTTGGGAATTCCCCCCCTCAAAGGATCTGGCACAGCGCATGGAGACCAGTTTGTAAAGATCAACATTGAGGTTCCCAGAAAGCTTTCCGCAAGCCAGACGAGTTTGATCAAAAAACTGGCTGAGGAAGGGATTTGATTAATTGCCTATAAGATATGTTATGTAAACTTAAGCCGATACATTTTAAAATCAGACCCCTTTTGACGTTTTACGCGGTTGGGAATGTAGCTACTCCGGTTGATTAGACAGACTAGCCCCTGAGTAGTTACAAATAAAGTGCAATAAGACTGATAATCGGAAGGATTATGTTTCCAGCATAGTGATATCGCCGATCGCCCCGAGATGTTCCCCGACAATTATCACTATCCCCAGCACGCCGCCTATTTTCATTCCTTGCTCAAGAACCGCCTTGATATCCCTTACAGATTTCACCATATTGCCGACTGCGGTTGCTGCTGCGTCGGCAAGGGCTGCCGATTTGGCCTTCACACAACAGACGTCCGCTTTGCCAAAGCTTAGCGAGTGTCCCACCGTTCCCGACGAGGTGCAGATGCCAATGGGCATCTCTTCTTGTTTTATATGAATTGCCACACGCTCGCTTAGTGGAGATTCTCCTGCGAAAATTCCGATTTGTATGTCACTTGCTGTATCAGCGTAGATGTCTCCGCCGTTTTCTATTATTACATTGCGCGAGTATTTTCTAAGCTCTCTTCCCACATATTCCGCTATTGTGCCGGCGACTGCCGCCATCGGGCCTACCCCTGCCTCCCTTGAGGCTTGCAGCATTTCGCTTACCGGCGATGGAGGCATTATCTCAAAATTAATCGGTTTCAGAGAGGTTAGAAAATCAGGATGGTCTTTTATGCATGCCTCAATTATCTGGCGGGCTTTGTATAATGAAGTCAGGGATTCTTGTGCAAGGTCGTAGTCAGCACTGACAAATATATCAGACTCTTCAATACTTACATTAAATACTTTAAGGTTGTTCTTTACTATGTTGTTACGATAAGCGCGAATAAGATAATCTGCCGGTTTTTTCTCCATGGCATCAAACCCTCATCCCCGGCGACAACTGATAGTTATTTCCCGCTATCCGCCTAAACACATACAGACTATCCACCTGTGCAGTTACCAAATTCGCTATACAAACTGCAGTGAACCGGCGCCCAGTATCCGTTCCGCTTCCGATCTCAGCGGTACGGAAAGATCGAGCTTCATATCCTCGCCCAAGTATATCAAGGTTTCGCACCTTGGCTCGACCAGCTTGATATATCCATCCAGCTTTCCCGAGTAGCGTTGGAGGCAGTGAAAGAGGGTTTCGATATCATCGGGAACGGTCTGTCTCATGTCAACCGTGAAATAGGCCGCGCTGTAGGATTTTTCCGCGGCTTCAGTCAGCAGTGTTACCTCGGAGGCGATCACCTTCACATTCTCTTCCCCGGCGTCAATGACTCCCTTGATCAGCAGCGGCGCGTCGCCGTGCAGAAGTTGATAGCTGTTTTTATATGTTTCCGGGAAAACAATTATGTCAACCGAACCTTTCAAATCCTCCAAGAGGATGTAAGCCATCGTCTCTTTGCGCTTTGTCTGAACGTCGCGGATGCTGCTGACGATTCCGGCTATCATCACCGCCTCGCGATCCGTTTTGGATCTCAGATTCGCTGAATCAGCCGTTACGATCATCCCGAGCCGTTCCTTGTAAGGTGAAAGGGGGTGGCCGCTGATATAGAAACCGATCGTCTCCTTTTCATAGGCGAGCAGATCCTTATGTTCCCATTCTGCCATTTCAGGAAGCGAGTTTTCTTTTTTTAAATTTATATTACCTGTAGTTGACGCTCTTTCTTCAAGTTGATCAAGAAGGTTTGTCTGATTGCTGTTTTTCTCCTTATGGCGCTTCTGCGCCTTCTCCATAATCTCTTCATAGAAGGTCATTAACTGGTTCCGGTTATTTCCAGTTGAATCAAACGCCCCGCACTTGATCAGGCTTTCGATAACCCTTTTATTGATCTTGCGGGGATCGATGCGATCGCAAAAATCAAAAAACGACGTAAACGGGCCGCTCTCATCTCTTGACTCGATTACCGAATCGACAGCGCCGGCCCCAACATTTTTCACCGCCGCAAGGCCAAACCGAACGTGGTCTCCGGCGACGCTGAAGTCTCTCATTGACTCATTTATGTCCGGCGGGAGGACATTTATCCCCATCTCCCGGCAACTGCTGATATGACTTATGATCTTGTCGCGGTTATCCTTTTCGCTGGTTAAAAGCGCCGCGACAAATTCCGCCGGATAATGGGCCTTGACGTAGGCGGTTTGATAGGTGACTATCGCGTACGCTGTACTGTGCGATTTATTGAATCCATATTTCCCGAAGGTCTCCATCTGCTCCCATATTTTGAGGGCCTTTGCTTCGGGAATATTTTTACTCTTTGCTCCCGCGATGAACTTTGGCTTTTCCCGGTTTTCCATCTCATCGGTCTTCTTTTTGCTCATGACCTTGCGAAGCGTGTCGGCCTCAGAGAGTTTGTAGTTTCCGATGGCTACGGCGATCTGCATCACCTGTTCCTGATAGACGATAATGCCGTAAGTTTCTTTGAGAATTGCCTCCAGTTCGGGGGTTTCGTAAACGATTCTGGTTCGGCCCTGCTTCCTGGCGATAAACTCCGGAATATTTTCCATTGGGCCGGGACGATAAAGGGCGATCAACGCGATTACGTCTTCAATGCAGTCCGGCTTCATCCGGATCAGCATATCCTTCATGCCGGAGCTTTCTAACTGAAAAACGCCATCGGTGTCCCCGCGCATCAGAAGCTCATACGTTGGGCGGTCATCAAGAGGAAGGTTGTCGATATCGATCGCCACTCCCCTTCCCTCTTTCGCGAAACGAACGGCGTCACTGATAACGGTAAGTGTTTTCAGGCCCAGAAAATCGAATTTCGTAAGCCCCACATCCGCCACTTCATTCATCGCAAACTGGGTAAAAACAATGTCTTCTTTCAGGCTTTTGGCAAGCGGGATTCTTTCTACAAGGGGGATGTCGGAGACTACCACCCCTGCCGCATGGATCGATGCATGGCGGTTCAGTCCCTCTAAAGTTTTTGAAAAATCCAGTAGCTTTTTAACCTGCGGATTGTTTTTCTCTTCATCCTGAAGGCGTTTTTCGGATTTAATTGCATCCGCAAGTTTGATATTGAGAACGTTGGGGATTAATTTGGCAATCTTGTCAACCTCGCCATAAGGCATGCCCATCGCCCTGCCAACATCCCGGATAACGGCTCTGGCCTGCATTTTCCCAAAGGTAATGATTTTCGAAACCTTGTCCGCACCGTATTTATCCGTCACATAATTGAATATCTGTTCCCTGCCTTCCGGGGCGAAATCGGTGTCGATATCGGGCATGGTGACCCTGTCCGGGTTGAGAAACCTCTCGAAAAAAAGGTTGTAACGGATTGGATCGACCTTAGTAATTCCGGTAGCTAAGGCAACCAGGCTGCCGGCGGCGGAGCCTCTTCCCGGTCCCACCGGAATGTTTTTTTCTCGCGCCTTTTCGATAAAATCGGCAACGATCAGAAAGTATCCCGGGAAACCCATTGTCCGGATCATCTCCAGCTCCTGTTCGAGCCTTTTTTCGTATGTTTCCCGGAGATTTTCCCTGCCGTCGCGAAGCAGATTCGGGAGAAGAGCCGCGAGTCCTGCACGCGCCTTTTGCTCCAGCCTGCCGTCTAACGTTTCGTCTGTGCCCACCTCCAGCGTCGGGAGATAAAACTTCCCGAATTCGAAGGAAATATTGCATCTGTCTGCTATTTTTCCTGTATTTTCAATGGCATCTGGGCAATAATTAAAGAGCCGCTTCATCTCTTCCGGGGAGCGGAAGTAGAACTGATCAGTGGAAAAACGCATCCGCTCAACATCTCGCAGTGTTTTGCCGGTTTGTATGCACAGGAGCACTTCTTGCGCCTCGGCGTCCTCCCGGTTGAGGTAATGGCAGTCGCAGGTGGCGACAAGCGGGATAGAATACTTGCGGCTCAGCTCAATCAAACCCTCGTTTGCCTGCTTCTGTTCGGGAATGCCGTTTTCCATGATTTCGAGAAAGAAATTCCCTTCGCCGAAAATGTCACGGTACTCCAGAGCCTGCCTGCCTGCCTCGTCCATATTTCCGTTAAGGATGGCTGAAGCGATTTCCCCATGAAGACAGGCGCTCATGCCGATGAGCCCTTCGTGATACTCGCGGAGAATCTCCTTATCTATCCGCGGCTTGTAGTAAAAACCCTCAAGAAACGCCAATGTAGATAATTTCATCAGGTTCTTGTATCCCTGCAGATTGGAGGCAAGAACGATCAGATGGTAGGCGTTTTCCCCCGGTCCAGAGCCGGCCCGATCGGTGCGTTTGTGCGGCGCCACGTACAGTTCGCAGCCGATGATCGGCTTTACCCCATGTTTAGTGGCCTGTTTATAGAAATCGATCGTACCGTAGATATTACCGTGATCGGTCATTGCCACGGCCGGCATTCCGTACTCTTTTGCCTTCTGGAAAAGGTCGTCGAGACGGATCATCCCATCGAGCAGGCTGTAATGCGTGTGGACGTGCAGATGCACAAAATCGGAGAATCCCATTGCTCAATCCAGCCAGTAGTTGGGCGCTTCTTTGGTTATGATGACGTCGTGCACATGACTTTCCCGAAGCCCCGCCGTGGTAATTTTCACAAATCTGGCCTTCTGGTGCAATTCGCTTATCGTGCGGCAGCCGACATAGCCCATGCCCGCCTTTATCCCTCCGAGCAACTGGTGGATGCCGGCAGAGATGGAACCGCGATAGGGTACCCGTCCTTCTATTCCCTCCGGCACAAGCTTCGAGTTGCTCTCCAGATCATCCTGATAGTAGCGATCCTTGCTTCCCATTTTCATGGCCTCCAAGGAGCCCATCCCGCGATATACCTTATAACTGCGCCCCTGAAAAAGCACTGTCTCGCCAGGGCTTTCCTCGGTTCCCGCAAAAAAGCTCCCAATCATTACCGTTTGTGCGCCTGCCGCAAGCGCCTTGACGATATCGCCGGAATACTTGATCCCTCCATCGGCAATAATCGGAATATTGTGCTCCTTGCCAATCTTGTAGGCGTCGCGAATCGCGCTCATCTGGGGAACGCCCACCCCGGCTATTATTCTTGTGGTGCAGATGGACCCGGGGCCGACCCCGACCTTGACGGCGTCAACCCCGGCTTTTATCAGAGCCAGGGCGCCCTCGGAGGTGGCGATGTTTCCGGCAATAAGTTCGCATTGGGGGAAATTTCTCTTCGTATCCCGAACGGCATCCAGAACACCGGAAGAGTGGCCATGCGAGGTATCTATTACGATTACGTCTGCCCCGGCTGCCAGGAGCGCGGCAATCCGCTCTTCGCGATCAACGATGCCGACCGCAGCCCCGACCCGCAGTCTTCCCAGCGGATCCTTGCAGGCAAGCGGATATTTTTTTATCTTTTCGATATCCTTGATCGTAATCAGACCTTTGAGATTGTAGTTTTCATCAACGACAAGGAGTTTTTCAATGCGGTGTTTATGGAGGAGTTTTTTCGAATCCTCCAGGGAAATATTGGTGGAGGGAACCGTTACCAGATTCTCCTTCGTCATGACATCGGCAACGGATTGGTCAAGATCGGTTTCAAAGCGTAAATCGCGGTTCGTCAAAATACCGACCAGCACCTTGTTTTTAACAACTGGAACGCCGGATATCCGGTATTGATTCATCAGCGCCAAGGCATCCCTGACCTTACGCCCCGGTTCAATGGTAATCGGATCGACAATCATTCCGCTTTCCGACTTCTTAACCTTGTCAACCTCGATAACCTGTCTTTCGATGCTCATGTTTCTGTGGATGATTCCGATTCCCCCCTCCTGGGCCAGACTGATCGCCGTTCTGGATTCGGTGACGGTATCCATCGCCGCGCTGATTATCGGGATATTAAGCCTGATATTATTTGTTAAAAATGTTGCGCCATCAATATCCCGCGGCAGAACGTTCGATTCCGCCGGAATCAGCAACAGATCATCAAACGTATATGCATCAAGTACGGTATCATCTAACATAAGACCTCCAGTTTATTAAAAAAATCGTTTGCTGTCCAAAAGCATTGTGACCGGTCCGTCATTGGCTATTACGACCGTCATCATGGCCTGAAATTCTCCCTCGGCGACAAACCGCACTTGTTTTTTTGCCTGAGACACCAGGTGGTCATACAGGGGGCGCGCCTGCTCCGGTCGTTCGGCATTTGTGAAGGAGGGTCTTCTGCCCTTCCGACAATCGCCAAGCAGCGTAAACTGGGAAACAACGAGCAGCTCGGCATCCATGTCGAGCAGCGAAAGGTTCATTTTCCCCGTTTCGTCCTCAAAGATGCGGAGGTTAATGATTTTTTCCAGAAGATAATCCGCGTCAGCTTCGCTGTCGCCCAGCTCAATGCCGAGAAATACTAATATTCCCTTCCCTATTTCCGATATTAATCGATTACTTACAGTTACACTTGCCGATTCAACTCTTTGCAATACCGCCCGCATAGCATCCACCTTTTCAGCACGCTGATGCTATCAATAATCAGTTCGCTCTTCAAGCTATTTTTCTGAACTTGGATGTGAAAGAGGTGTCAAACCTACACTATTGACAAAATAGCAGCTTTAAGATGCGGGACTAACGGAATTTTTCAAAGCGGAGGCGAAAGATGAAGCCGTAATCGGCAGAAATATAAAAAGTGTAGGTTTGGCACCTATACAAGACGGCGCCTTTGGGGGCGCCGTCTTGTATGCCAAAACCAGGATGTTTATCAGTCCTTGAATTCCAGCCGGCTGGCAACCAGCTTCCCCCCGATGAGGGCGCCGCTCACCGACACCATCCGGCCCCTGCCCATGTCTGCGGCACTGCCGTTTACAAACTTTACGTCGCTGCCGCTGGCATCGACCATCTGGCCGGCCACCATGAAGTTCGCACTCGAAGTAAAGCCATTCATTGAACCCAACGCCCCAACCATCTCTGCATTGCTGTGTTGAATCTCGATCCGGCTCGCCACCATTATGCCGCCAAGTAAACGTGCCGTGACATGGACCCGGACCCCATTAGCCATGTCGTGCTGCAGGCCATTCTCGAATGCGGTGTCGTCTCCATAGAAGATTGTCGCGCCATTCATCTTGAAACTCGACTCGGTCATATTCAATCCATAAAGCGCACCCTCGACATGCGCCGAAATAAGGCCGCCTGCGGGGATGATGCGGACTTCACTCGCCGCCAGAACTCCATTCACGAAGCTACCGCGCACCAAAACTCTTTTGCCAACGGCAAAGTTCTCCTTCGGTGCGTCGCTGCCGTCGGCATTGGTGATTTTTGTCGCGGCATTGATCTGCATTGCCAGATTGATGTTTGCCAATGTGAAGGCGCCACTTTCGGCGTCATAGCTCGAAACCGTGCCGGGAAAGGTGCGGTTCTCATTATCCCTGCCGTTCGTCATCACGGTGACAAACTCGACCGAACTCGCATTCACCACGCCGCCATTGATAGTGCCTTCGATTCTGACCATGACGCCATCCGCCAGATTGTCTGCGTCGCCGCCTGTAAATGCAATGTCCACCGCAGAAGCATCAACAGTAACGCCGCGCAGCTTGAAACTGGAGAGTGAGAGAAAATCGGTGACCGCGCCCGTCAGTCTGACCGTGGCATCAGTCCTCTCCTTAACGAAGTATATCTGATTCGCCGCAACCTGTCCCGCTTCCCATGCGCCTGTTACCCGAACCAGGCTCCCGTTTGCCAGATCAGCGGCAGAGCCGTTAGCAAAAACAGCCTTGCTCGCATCCACGGTTACATCGCCCAGACTGAATGTGAGCGGCGTCAGCACGATTCCGCTGATGCGGCCGCCGAGACTCACGCTGCTGCCGTCAACAAGCTGTGTGGTTTTGATACGAACCGCCTTGGCGACCAGTGTGTTGTCGGAGACTGCCGTATCGGACCAGACGGCAACGCGTTGTCCCACCGCCAGCGTCGAACCAACGGGAAGCAGCGTTGCGCTACCATAGTTGACTGTGAGCGCCGCGATCGTGAAGGTCTTGGCCGTCAAATCGAGATTGGAGAGCGTGCCTGCAACCCGAACGCCCACGGTGCTATTTGGATCCCTACGTTCGACGCGTGTCGCAATGATGTTGCCTGAGGCATCCCGGCTGCCATGCACTTCGACTAAATCCCCAATTATCAAATCCGCAAGACTGTTCGCGCCTTCGAACACTGTCGGCGCCGCCACGTCACCTGATACCTTGACGGTTTGCCCCGCTACCGTGAAACCATCGCTTGCAATGGCGATGATCGTGCCAAGGACTTCTGATTGTATGCTCAGTCTGGTGATGCGGCCCTGGCCGTCGAGCATGGTTTCGACATTCATACCCAGTCTGACCGAGGTAGTGGTAGCTGCCGCCAGCATATTTGGATTGATCTCCTGATTTACTTGAGCAATCGAGTCGTCATGGCTGACACCGTCGATAATAATGCTGCCAAAACCGGTTACCGTACCCGCAGAGTAGGCGGAGACAGAGCTGCCGGCACCGGTTGCGCTACTCCCTCCACCGCCACACCCGGCAAGCAAAAAAACGATTAACGACAAATAAATTAGCGTTATAGCGACAACTGTCCGTTTCCTGAAATCTTTCATACATTCCTCCTTCATAATTTTCTCGTTTTTCACTGCACGCAGCAGTGTAATTTAATCGCCGCTCTCAATGAGACCCAATAGATCAGAGACCATTCAAGGAAGACCCCATACCGACAGCGGCGCCGCCTTTCATTTTCATGCTTTCCAGCAAATCCACCTTCCCGGCCTGGATAATATTGTTTTTGATGGTTCCGTCCACCTTGACTCTAACTCCCGCCTTAATTAGCTGCCCGTCTGTAAATATGGTTGCGCCATCCAACCCAACCCTCTGCAGACCAAACTGGGTAATAATTGTAAAACCGCTGATCGCCTGGTCTGCGTAATAGAGAGTGTCGATGAAACCTTCACAAGAAATAGTGCTGTTCTCGCTGAGTTCGGGACTCTTTTTTTCAATGACATCAGCCAGCAGAACGGTGGATGATGCAAGATGGCCCTTTACATCAACAATATCACCTGCCTGGATTCCTCCATGTCCGAATTTGACGAGCATAGCCATGCTGTAGTCAACAGTGAGGGCATTAATCTTGAAAGTGGCGGCGGTAGGGGCGCTGATCCGCCCGCTGACTTCAAACTGGCGCCCAATGGGCTTCAGGCTAATTCTCGTAGCGATGATCTTGCCATCGGCATCGGCCAAACCACTGATTTCTACCATATCGTTAGCGGCAAGATCGGCCAACTCCAGGTTATTGCCCGGTAAACCAGCAATAATGGTTTGCGCATCGACCAAAACGGTCTGGCCCATAATTTCCAGGACGCTCCTGTTAAGGTCAATACTGCTGATCGGTCCCGCAGCGTTGTTGCTAAAGATGACCCTGTCGGCTTTGCCGGTTTTGCCGTCGGCATTTACCGTACCTTCAACTTGCACAACCATGCCTACATACAGTTCCTTTTCATTACTGTTAACGCCATTGATGGTGACGGCTGCGTCGGTCGTTTGAAACTCGACGCCGTTTACAAAAATGCTGCCCAGTGCGGTAATCGGGCCGACGCTGGTATTCCCGGTGCCGCCGATTCCGCCACCCGCCAGAAGGTCTCCCCCGCCGCCACAGGAGACGATGCCCGAAAGTAAAAAAAACAGAGGCAGGAACAGCCGTGATTTTTTTAATAACAATGTTATTTTATCTTTAAGAGATTGTTCGCCCTGCATCTATTTTCTCCTTTTTCTTGAGTGGGAATGTTTTCAATATCTTCTTCAAAATAGTAAATCCCCAATCCAACACGTTTGCGGCCGCTACCCTGCACGTCGGGGCTGACATCCCGGTCCCGGGCCGCCAGCCATTTATCCAAATTTTCAAGAAGAGCTTGAGATTCTTCAGAACTAACAATTTTGAACTGCTCCAGAAACTCCGCCGGGATGTTGTCATACGATACCTTGCGCTGGAAAAATGGGGAGCTGTTTTTTGAGTTCAGATTGTGGTTAATTGTTGTAATCAGATCGGCCACATCCGCCCCGAGGATGTCCAGTTTTGCCTTTTTATCGTCACCCGGCAGATATGCGCGGGTCATTAGTTTGACTGAGCCGTCTTCCTGCAGCGCAACAGCTCCAATGTTGAGCAGCTCATCCAGAACTGCCCGGACCGGCATGTCGCCGCTGTATTTTTTTACCAGGACACTGAAAGAAACATCGCCTTCCAAAGCCAGATTCAATGGATTATTGTCATTGTCTGAAAACAGGGGATCGCGAATCCAGCCACTGATTACCCGGGTGGCGCGATTGTATCTCCCATGCGCCTCTTCATCTGCCGGAATATCAAGCTCACGCAATTTCTGCACTTCCTTACGCGACAATCCGGTAATAACTGAAACCCGAGATGATGTTTGCTTGCGGCGGGGAATGCCAAACTCCTTAAAGGCGATATCCACATATACCCACCGGGCCAGGTCGGAAAAGACGTGGTATGAAATGCCATTGGACAGCATTATATGGACCAGCGGCCGAAGCAGCTTCAGAATGGCATTGTTTAAGTTTTTAGCAATCGTCGAGTTCATGGTTTGGGAATATATTCCCAAATATTGACGATGTCAAGAATTATTTTGCAGGGAGTTATGACTGCTCTGAGGATATCGCAAGCAAAACGGTTTCATTTTTGTTGCGTTTAACGGATAGTTATGCTATCAGCGCCGGTCTTAAATTAATAAATGCTGGTGGGTTTTGCTTTATGGAGAAGATAAATTCCGTAAGAGGGTTCAGAGACATACTTCCTCCGGAAACGGAAAAATGGCGGAGGGTTGAAGAAACGGCGCACGAGGTTTTCCGCACGTTCGGCTTCCGGGAGATTCGGGTTCCGCTGCTCGAAAAAACGGAACTATTCCGCCGCGGCATCGGGGAGTCAACCGATATCGTGGAAAAAGAGATGTACACCTTTACCGACCGCGGCGAGGAATCCCTCACGCTGCGTCCGGAGGCGACCGCTTCCGTTATTCGCGCCTATCTCGAGCACTCCCTCCATGCCGCGGAAAGCGTGACAAAGCTCTACACGATCGGCCCCATGTTCCGACGGGAAAGGCCACAAAAGGGGCGGTACCGCCAGTTTCACCAGATTGATACGGAAATTCTCGGCCCGGACGACCCGCGCACCGATGCGGAACTCATTTTGATGCTTACGCATTTTCTTGACAAACTGGGTCTTCAGAATATTTCTCTGGAGATCAATTCCCTCGGCTGCCCCAATTGCCGCCCGACTTTTCAGCAGGCGATCGTCTCTTTTCTTCAGGGGCGGGAAAAGGAACTCTGCCCCGACTGCCAGCGCCGCCTGACCACCAACCCCCTGCGGGTCTTTGACTGTAAAGTGGAAAGCTGCGCCAAAATCATCGCCGAAGCCCCGACGCTGCCCGATTTTCTCTGCGCCGATTGCCGGGATCATTTTGCAACGCTTCAGGAAGCGCTCTCCCTTTTCGCATTGCCGTTCAAGCTGAATCCGAAGATGGTGCGGGGCCTTGATTATTACACCAGGACAACGTTTGAAATCACTACGGAATTTCTTGGGGCACAGAACGCCGTTGTCGGCGGCGGCCGCTATGACCACCTTGTCCGGGATCTCGGCGGGCCCGATATCCCCGGGATCGGTTTCGCGATCGGTTTTGAACGGCTGGTCGCGATGATTCCGGAAAAGGAAGAGGCAAATGCGCCCCTCCTTTTTATAGCGGCTGTCGGCGAAGATGCATTAAAGAAGGCCTTTTTCATCTGCAACCGTCTCCGGATGGAGGGACTGCAGATCGAGATGGACTATTCCGGCCGAAGTCTGAAGAGCCAGATGAAGAAGGCCGACAAGCTCAAATGCCGCTACGCGCTGATTCTCGGCGAACGGGAAATCGCAGAGAAGAAGGCCTCTGTGCGCAATATGCAAACGGGCGTACAACAGGAAGCGAGCCTGGATATTTTGGAAGAAACAATCATTAAATTAGAGAGGTAGATACTTTGTCGGATTTTTTGATGCGATATAAACGGACGCATTACTGCGGCGATTTGAACGAGACGCATGCCGGGGCGGAGGTTGTCCTGATGGGCTGGGCCCATCGGCGGCGCGATCACGGGGGCGTCATCTTTATTGACCTGCGAGACCGTGAAGGGCTGACTCAGGTTGTCTTCAACCCGGAAACCAACGAGGCCTGTCACCAGGAGGCGGGACGAATCCGCAGTGAATTTGTCCTGGCAATCCATGGAAAAGTTCGCCGGCGCCCGGAGGGAATGGAGAATCCCGATCTGAAAACAGGAAAGATTGAGGTGATCGCCGACGAACTCGAAATCCTCAACGAGTCGAGAACGCCCCCCTTCGTCCTGGATCAGACGTCAGAGATTTCGGAGAACGTTCGTCTCAAGTACCGTTATATCGACCTCCGCCGTCCGGAGATGCAGAAAAACCTTATCCTGCGCAGTCGCGTCGCGATGGCAACGCGGGAATATTTCAGTCGCGATGGATTTATTGAAATCGAAACCCCGTTTCTGACCAAGAGCACGCCAGAGGGGGCGCGGGACTACCTTGTTCCCAGCCGGGTCAATCAGGGGATGTTTTACGCCCTGCCCCAGTCGCCCCAACTCTTCAAGCAGTTGTTGATGGTTTCTGGATTTGACAAGTATTTCCAGATCGTTAAGTGCTTCCGAGATGAGGACCTCCGGGCTGATCGTCAGCCGGAATTCACCCAGATCGACGTGGAGATGTCCTTTATCACGGAGGAACAAATCATCAGTTTGATCGAGGGGTTGATTGTTCACCTCTTCAGCTCCTGCCTGGGACGAACTCTCCCCCTCCCCTTCCCCCGCATTTCCTATCAGGACGCGATGAGCCGCTTCGGCAAGGATAATCCCGATCTGCGCTTCGGCATGGAGATGAGGGACTTGACCGATATCCTCAGGAATTCGGGGCTGAAGCTCTTTTCCGATATAGCCGCCGGCGGGGGTGTAATCAAGGCGATCATGGTTGACGACGGGAAGGGCCTCTCCCGCAAGGATCTCGATGAGTTGAAGGAGTTTGTAGGCAGATATGGGGCAGGAGGACTGGCCTGGGCGCGGGTGACTGCGGAGGGCTGGACCTCGCCGATCTTCAAATTCCTGACAGCCCAGGAGGTAGCGTCCATAAACACAAGAATGGAAGCCGCAGAGGGCGCCGTCATCCTCTTTGTCGCCGACTCGCCGGGCGTTGTCCGCGACTCGCTCGGCAACCTGCGCGTCCATCTGGCTAAGAAGCTCGGCTTGATCGATCCCGATGCCCTCGCCTTTACCTGGGTTACCGACTTTCCCCTTTTTGAATACAGCGACACCGAAAAAAGATTCATGGCCACGCACCATCCCTTTACCGCTCCGGTTGCCGAGGATATGCAGTACATCGAGACGGACCCGGGCAAGGTTCGTGCCCGCGCCTATGATCTGGTGCTGAATGGCTCCGAGATCGGCGGGGGAAGCATCCGAATTCACCAGAAAGATGTCCAATCCGTAATCTTCAAGGCGCTGGGACTGAGCGAGGAAAACGCCCGTTCCAAATTCGGATTTCTCCTTGATGCGCTCGAGTTCGGAGCCCCTCCCCACGGCGGGATCGCCTTCGGGCTTGACCGTCTGGTGATGCTGATGACCGGCGCGGAATCGATCCGGGATGTTATCGCCTTTCCCAAAACGCAAAAGGCAACCTGTCTCTTGACAGAAGCTCCGTCTCATGTCAGTATAGAACAACTTATGGAACTCTCCTTAAAGATTGTTTCGTGATCTTATTTAACGGTTCTTCGGCACTGCGGGTTTTTTTATGAATTGCAAATATTTTATTATTGCAGTGAACACTGACGGAAAACAGCGTCTTGAACAAAACGTTGCCGGCAGGATGATGCCGGCGCTCTTTTTTCCCGCCTCCAGTTAACGACAAAGGAGAAGGGGAGCAGAGGGCGCCTTAAGAAAGGGCGCCTTTTTTATTTGGCGCCGTGGTGCTGGATCAACTTTACAGAGAAAAAGGGGTGAAAAATGGCTAAATGGAATAAAGACAGAAGGGTTTTGGAGCACGAGCATACCAATTTCTGGAAATTCGACCTGAAGGATGTTGCAGAGCCGAATCTGCAGAAGGATGTTTTTCCCTACAGCGAGGTATGTCGGATAGATTTTGACAACAAGATATTGCCGATCAACCCCGCAGAGGATATCTTCATAACCGACACCACGTTTCGCGACGGCCAGCAGGCGCGCCCCCCCTATACGGTAAAGCAGATCGTCGATCTCTATTCTTTGATGAGCAAACTGGGAGGGCCAAACGGAGTTATCCGCCAGTCTGAGTTTTTCCTCTACAGCGCGAAAGACCGCGAGGCTGTAGATAAATGCCGCGATCTCGGTTTGCAATTTCCGGAAATCACCGGCTGGATTCGGGCCGCCGCGGATGACGTTCAACTTGTCAAGGATATGGGGCTGAAGGAAACCGGCATCCTGGCCTCGGTTTCTGACTATCACATCTTTCTCAAGCTGAACAAAAACAGACGGCAGGCCCTGGACGACTATCTGGCCGTAGTCAGGTCCATTCTCGATGCGGGAATAATCCCACGCTGCCATTTCGAGGACATAACCCGTGCAGACATCTATGGTTTCGCAGTCCCTTTTGCTATAGAACTAATGAAACTCCGTGAGGAAAGCGGCATAGACATCAAGGTGCGGCTCTGCGACACGATGGGATATGGCGTCTCCTATCCGGGCGCCTCATTGCCCCGCAGCGTTGACAAGCTCGTCCGCGCCTTTATCGAAGATGCCGGCGTTCCCGGACATCTGCTGGAATGGCACGGCCACAACGATTTTCACAAGGGGCTGATCAACGCCTCCCATGCTTGGCTATATGGCTGCAGCGGCGCGAACGGTGCGCTCCTGGGGATGGGTGAACGTACTGGCAACTCTCCCGTGGAGGGGTTGATCATCGAATACATCTCCTTAAAAGGAGAGACGAATGACATAGATACTACAGCGATTACCGATATCGCCAACTATTTTGAAAAGGAGATCGGCGTTAGAATCCCGTCGAACTACCCGTTTGTGGGTTCCGATTTCAATGTGACCAGGGCCGGAGTCCACATTGACGGCTTGATTAAAAACGAAGAGATTTACAACATCTTCGATACCGCAACCCTGCTGAAACGGCCAATCATGCCGATGGTTACAGACAAATCCGGCAAGGCAGGGATTGCTTTCTGGATAAACTCCCATTTCGGATTGAAGGGAGAAAGTGCTGTCGATAAACGCCACCCCGGCGTTTCCCGCATCCATAAATGGGTTACCGATGAATACGAATCGGGCCGGGTGACGAGCATCTCCAATGAAGAACTGGTAAGGCGCGTGCAGAAATACATTCCTGAACTCTTCATGTCCGAACTGGAAAAGATCAAACATATTGCCTCGCAAACGGCGGTTGCGGTTGTCAATCAAGTCATTGAACATCCCGACATGAAAACCATGAAACCAGAGCTTCAGGAACCGGCGATGCAGCAGTTTATCGAGGAAAATCCGTCGATTCAGTTTGCCTACGTCGTCGATATGAACGGTCGGAAGACGACCAGGAACATTACCAATATCGCCGATCGTGCCAAATACGAAAATTACGGCGTCGGGACCGACCAGTCCGATCGCGAATGGTTCATCAAGCCCCTGCAGACGGGAAAAATCCATGTCACCAATTTCTATATCTCCAAGATGACGGGGGCATTGTGCATAACGGTTTCCTCCCCGATTGTCGATGAGAATGACGAGATGGTGGGAATTTTCGGCGTTGATATCAAATTTGAGGATTGGGTAAAAAGGGTGGAGGATATCGCCGAGGCTACCCAGATTGCCTTGCGAGAGGAATACGAGGCAAAATCAAAATCGGATCGCTGGATGTAAAAAAGTCATCGGCGGTCGGCTATCAGGTTTCAGTCGACCGCCGGTCTGGTTTAAAAGTCCTCGACCTGCCATCTCTCATAGGGCAGATCCTTGGCGTTTCGCGAGTAGGGAGAAAGTTCCATAATAAAACGGGAGGGGCTGACCGGCATATTTCCCATCCCCCGCGAATAGTCGGTAAGCGGATAGCTCAGATATAACTGGTCCTTGGCGCGGGTTGCCGCCACATAAAAAAGCCGTCTTTCCTCTTCTTCCCCACCCTCATCCTTCAGCGCCCGGGCCAGCGGCATCATCCCCTCGCTGCACCAGATCATCAGAACCGCCCGCCATTCCAAACCCTTTGCCTGGTGGATGGACGACAGGACAACGCGATCCTGCAGCGTTGTCTCATTCTCGGCGTCATCGTCGTTGACACTGGTCAACAGGGCAAGTTCACTTAAGAAATCCTCCGGCGAGGAAAAGCGCGAGGAAAAATTCATGAACTGCAGCAGGTCTTCCTCGCGGGATGCCGCATCGGTACGGGTCTCCCTGAGAAGATCGATGTACCCGTTTTTAATGATTGATTCTATAAGCATAGGCGGAGCCCCTCCCCTTGCGGCGTTGACAGCCCGAAAGGTTTCGAGAAAACGTCCAAGCCCGGGGGCAGCCGAACGGGGCGCCGCCTTCTTGAAATCGTCTGTCAGAACCGCCGCCAGGGGATCCGCCTGCCCGTTAATAAATC